>JAIRUC010000290.1 GCA_031254615.1 Treponema sp.
AGGATTTGCTGGTTTTTGTGGATCAGCCGCAGTAATTTTACCGGTAAATTTGAAAGCATTAGGATAATCATCTTTGTAAGCCGCAGGTGTCTCAACGATCTCCCATTTATCGATGCTAAAATCAAGAAAAGAACTGGTTGTATCAAAAATTCTGAAAGATTTTAATTTAATCACGACTGTCTCTGTGACGTCTTGAGCCTGTGGCCCACTACCTAGTTTATAATCAGCTGTGTATGTACCTGTAAATTCTTCTATTGGCTCCTCCTCTTCTTCACCATCTTCTTCACCACAAGCCGCCATTCCAAATGCCAGCGCGATTGCCAGCATTACTAACCAAAGATTTTTCATCTTCTTCATTTTTCTCTCTCCTTATTTGTTACCCTTTTACGGGGGTAACGTTTTTTTTACCGCATTGAACCAATGCGTATACTAAAGCCGTTATACGGCTCTGTATTCGTTAAAAAGCCCGCAAACGTGTACAAGGTAAATGGAGATTTAATTTATACTTTTCTTTAAAATCAGGCTTGTTTTTAGGTAGTTTTTTATTGGTTTTTTGGTAAGATTTTGTGGTTGTTTTTAAGTTATTTTTGAATTTTTACTTAATTTATCTTGACAAAATATTAAATCGTGGTATATTTCTAATAAGCAGACGTGGCTTGCATAATGGGCGATGTGTATAAATTAAACGTCCCTTTTTTTTAATCACTTTGGTGCAGTTCATTTACGGGGGATTATGGGTGTGTCAACAGATGGGAGGGCTTCCTTCAAGTTTACCTGTCTCAGCCGCCAAAAGCTGGATTTGTCTTTTTTGGGCAAAAAGGGCGTCTTTCTGACACAGCGCGTGGCAGGGTAATTCCTGTTTATGTAAGACGCCCCCGTAGCCGGGCAAAATTGAATACAGGGCCGTCTAACGGCTTTAGTATACGCATTGGTTCAATGCGGCAAAAACAAAGCGTTACCCCGGAAGGGTAACAAATAAGGAGAGAGAAATGAAAAAGATGAAAAATCTTTGGTTAGTAATGCTGGTAATCGCGCTGGCATTTGGAATGGCGGCTTGTGGTGAAGAAGATGGTGAAGAAGAAGAGGAGCCGATAGAAGAATTTACAGGTACATACACAACTACTTATGCCAGTTCCCAAGCAGGTGGGTCCACCACAGAAACTGTCAAGATTGCATTAAAAAGTTTCAAAATTTCTGATTCAACCGGTGCTTCTCTTGATTTTAGCGTCGATAATTGGGAGGTCGTTAAAGATATACCTGCAGCGGCATCGGATTATACTGATGGTTTCAAATTTACCGGTAAAATTACTGCGGCTGAGCCACAATCTGGAGCTGATAGTTATATAGGCAGTACTAAGACTGCACCAGGTTTTGTTGCTGGTGACATAGGAAACACGGAAGCATGGATGTACATCTATTTTAATTACGACAAGAACGCAGAAGCAGGAAATAAATATACTTTTGTTAGGTCTCCCTTTAGTAAGGCGACTAAAGACAATGGTAAAAATGCTATAACAGGTAGTGAGACTCCACCTAAGCTGCGTGTTTACAAAAAATAATTAATTGCCAAAAGGGAAGTGGTCATTTTGCTCCACTTCCCTGCGAACTCTTTTAGGAAAAGGAACTTCTAAAACCCATACGGGTTTTTAAAACCCTTGCAGGGTTTTTAGAAGTTCCTTAATTTTTTAAAAATTTGTTTTTTAATATATCAAGCATCGTACCTAAGGTACACCGCAAAGGACGCAAAGTTGAATGAAACCCAAAAACTTCAAAAAATACTCGAAGCCGCGTACCGCACAATACGCCGCCGCCGTTATGTGCTTTATCTTTTTTTCGCTTTCCTCGCGGGCTGTTTACTCACAGGACTTTTCTTCAATAGACACCGATTTACAGGCATTGGAGAACTTGATCAACGATACAATAGCCAACACGCAAGAGCAGCAGACACTATTGGAAGACTTGAAGCGGAACTTGGAAGAGAGCGGGAACTTAACACCTCTCTGATTAAAGTTTCTGCCTAATCGCCTCGATAACGGACAAATCCAACCCGGTGATTTCTTGAACAGTTTGAATAGAGATACCTTTTGCTAAAGCATTACGAGCTGTAAATTCGATACCTCTTTCCATGCCCTCTTCGTGCCCTTCCTTGTGGGCAAATTCCAGAGCTTCTTCTTGATTCCATTCTGCCAACAACATATTAAATACCTCCGAGCTGTGAGTTTCAAAAAAAACTTTTTCAATGTCGTTATCTATACAATATTTTATTGCATCTTTGATTGCTTTTTCAAGTATATATTGTTTCTCGTATTCCCTGACTTTGTCAATAAAAATACTGTAGTTGCCGAGTGTTTCGCATTTTTTCAGTATTTCAGAATTGTGTCCCTGATTGATGTTGTACACTTTTACGATTAATTCCAATGGTACGGAAGCAACAGTTTGTTCCTGTCAAAATAATTAGTACAAAGTGCCAATAAACTCAACAACCGCGGCTTTATTCCCGCCGGGACCGACGCAGGAGGGGCAGCCGTTTTTGCAGGGGCAGCGGTTCACGGCTTCGCGGATGGCGGCTAACAGGGGCTCTGTGCGCGTAGCGAGGCTTTCTGTAAGGCCGGTTCCGCCGGGGTATTTGTCGTAAATGTAAAGGGCGGGGACGCCAAAATGGGGATCGCGCACGCGTTCGGCAATGCCAAGGTCACGAGGATCGCAAAGTAGGAAAACAGGCGCAATATTACGGATAAGGTTCCCCGCTCCTGACAGCGCCTCGCCAATCCATTGTTCGTCCATTTCTTTTAACACTTTGCCGCACTTGCTTTGTGGCCCAAAAAGCAGGGCAAGCGAGCGTGTCTGCATTTCCTCTTCCGGAAGATTGATTTCTCCGTAACCGATATTTTCATGGGTACGGAAACGGATTTTTTTGAACTTTGTCACCTGAGAGCGGACAAGGACATCGGACAGTACGCCCTCCCCTTCCCTGTACATTATTTTTTCGTCTTCGGACAAAACTTTAATGTCGGTTTTAACAAGCCCGTCCGTAAAATAATTAACATCGGCTTCGCGGACAAGGCACTTGCGGTTTTCAATATCAAGCTCCTCAACCAGATACTGCCGCCCGCGGTGAATGTACACGGCATTTACAAAGATAAGCTCTTTGGCGCCGGGCCTGTCCATTTCCCCGATTACGGCGTTTCTGCCGTCCGTCAAATCAATAATTACAACATTGTCCGCGCTTGCACTGCGAAGGCTGATCCCTTCCGCAGGATAGGAACGATCCGCCCAATGCCATTTCCCGGCCGTATGGCGCACAACGCCCGCTTCTTCCAGATACTCAAGAACATCTTTCGCGTTTGCACCGTAACACCCGCCGCCGTCTTCCAAATCGCCGTCAAGGAAAGGCAGTTCAAAACAGGCGCACTTAACGTGATCTGTTAAGATATAGGGATTATCCGGGTCAATGCGGGCTTCTTCGGCGCTCTTGCGGAAAAACCAGTCCGAGTCATTCATAATAAATTGATCGATAGGAGAGACAGTCGCTATAAACACCGACACGGAAGTGCCGCCCCTTCTTCCCGCCCTGCCCGACTGCTGCCAAAAACTGTTAAAAGAGCCGGGAAAGCCCGCGACAATCGAAGCGTCAAGGCCGCCTATGTCTATCCCCAACTCCAGCGCGTTAGTTGAAACAACTCCCTGTATGTCGCCTTCGCGCAAACCCCGCTCAATTTCGCGCCGTTCGTTGGGCAAAAAACCGCCGCGGTACGCCTCTACCCTTATGCGGGAGTTATCTGTAAAGATATTTTTTAAATCCTCATTTACATAAGAGGCGGCTACTTCCGTCCTTACTCTGGAGTGCGCAAAAAGGATTGTCTTTATTCCCGCCCTTAACAGCGCAATCATCCAGCGGCGGCTTTCTGTAACCACAGAACGGCGGATACCCTGCACTTCGTCAACTAACGGCGGGTTGTAAAGAATAATCCGCTTCTCTCCGCGCGGCGCGCCGTTCTCGTCAACCAACTCCATGGCCAGTCCTGTAAGAGTCTGCGCCAGTTCTTTTGGGTTGCCGATTGTCGCAGAACACAGAATAAACTGCGGGGATGCTCCGTAAAACGCCGTTATGCGACGAAGGCGGCGGATTACATTTGCGACATGACTTCCCATAACGCCGCGGTATGCGTGGGCTTCGTCTATGACAATATATTTCAAATTAGAAAAGAATTTTATCCACTTTGGATGATTGGGAAGAATCCCTGTATGAAGCATATCAGGATTGGAAATGATAATTCTGCCGGTATCCCGCGCGGAAATCCGCAAAGACTCAGGCGTATCTCCGTCGTAAGTCGCTATCTTCAGATTAAAACCGGCATCCCCTCCGGCAGTTTCGTTCAGTTCCGCCTGCTGGTCCTGAGAGAGCGCCTTGGTGGGGAAAAGGTACAAACAGCGCGCGCTTTCGTCGGATAACAGCGCCTGCAAACAGGGAAGGTTGTAGCAAAGTGTCTTACCGGACGCGGTCGGCGTTACAACCACCACATTTTTGCCTGCCCGCGCATGCTTCCAAACTTCCGCCTGATGAGTATAGAGCCTGTCTATGCCCCTTTTTTTCAGTGATTTGACAATTCTGTCATCCACCCCTTCCGGAAACGGGGCAAAAACTCCCTTCTGAGCGGGCAAAAGCCGGTTTACAACAATATAAGGTGCAAATTCCGGGCTTTCAAGTATTTCATTCAGTTTTCCACGAGCGTCCATTCAGTATTTTATCATACTAATGAGCAATTAATATAGTGAACAGTTAATAGTTAACAGTTAACAGTGAACAGTGCCGCTGTCCGTAAGCACATTGTGATGGTATTAAACAGCACCTGAAAACAACAACTTTGCAATTGCTAACTGTTCACTATTAACTGTTCACTGTTCACTGCTCATTATTCATTGCTCATTTCTAATTGCTCATTGCTCATTGTTTATTGTTTATTGTTGCAAATTCAGGTTTTTTCAAGGATTTTATTCAGATTTTTGCGGATATTTATTCAATATCTTACTTTATTTTTGAAAAACATGGAATATACCGACCAAAATTTCAAAGATTGTTCAAAAGCCTACTAGACAAAAAAAACATCATAAATTACAATATGACACTAAGAGGGGAATGTGTTTGGAAAGGAGGGCATTGTATGTCAAAAGTTTTGTCCATTATCCTGGGCGGGGGCAAG
>JAIRUC010000026.1 GCA_031254615.1 Treponema sp.
AGTATTACACTATATAAAGCCGGAATTACGCGATGAAATAATGACAAACTATAAAGCCCATGTAAACAGTAATGGGATTGCGGCTCTTCATGTTTTTGTGAAGAAACCATTTATCATGGCTCCTCCCGGGAAAGAAGATCATTCTAACTTGTATTGGAAGTCCGGACAATTGTTTACTTATTTCCACGATTGGTATATAGAGCATTGTACCGAATATGTTTTTAATTGTAATTCAGGCGGCATACCACATCGTCATGCAGCTAACCGTTTATTTGCCAGAATGGGGTAAAAATCGGAAACAATAAAAGCAGGCAAAACGGCATATAACCAGATTGTCGGATTTTATACAATTTAGTTATCAATCTCAATAATGTAAATAAAAGTTAGGTGCAATTAAAAATAATCCGCACTGTTGTACATCCATATACGGCAGAGGCTTGTCATAGGGCAAAAAGAATTGTAAAATGATATCAGTAAATTAAAAAAGGAGAACCAATATGGAAAAAGAATCAGGCAATTATCAGTCAGATATACACAACGCGGATTATGAAAAGGAGTATCTTCAGTTTCGGCTGGACGCTTCGGATTTAATTAATATCACAAACCGGGAAACCGAATCCCTGAACGGCAAATGGAATTTTGCGCCCGACCTTTACGACACCTGCCGCCGGGCGCATTGGTACGCAGACACGCGCCCTACCGTGGATGAGAGCGAGGTTCCTCTGGATTATGACTGGGAGGGCTGGGAGCGGCTCACCGTTCCGGCTGTGTGGAATTTGGAACAGCCCCAGCTTCATTATTTTGAGGGCGCCGGTGTCTACACCAGAACTTTCCGCTATCTTCCCAAAACAAAAGGCGAGCGGCTGCTGATCCGTTTTGAGGGCGTGTCATACCGGGCTGTGGTTTTTCTGAACGGAAAAATTATCGGAACACATGACGGAGCGTCTACTCCTTTTAACGCCGACATAACAGACGCGGTTCAAACAGAAAACCGCATTGTGGTAGTTGCCGATGCCCGCCGCAGCCCCTTTCGGATTCCGATGGAAAACACCGACTGGTTCAACTACGGCGGAATTTATCGTGACGTGTACCTTGTCCGCCTTCCGCCGGTTTTTATCAAGGACTGGTTTGTGCGTCTTGCGCCGGACGGTATTTTCTCAACAATTTTAGTTGATGTTACAGTTGCAGCTGCCTGTGGCTCACCAGCTAACGGCCGGGCGTTATTGGAAATTCCCGAACTTTCCGTAAAGCAGGAAATCGCCGTTCAAAACGGAAAGGGGACGGCGCGTATTTCCGCATCAATCCAGCTTTGGTGTCCCGAAAATCCCAAACTTTATGAAATCTCAATCTCTTTCGGAACAGGAGCCGCTGTTGATACGGTAAACGATCGTATCGGTTTTAGGGAAATTAAAACCAAAGGGCACGAGATATTTCTTAACGGCAAAAAAATATTTCTGCGCGGTGTCTGCGTCCACGAAGATCACCTAACATTGGGAAAGACAACGAATTCTGAAATTATCAGGCAGACCATCCGCGATTTAAAAGAGATGAACGGCATATACCTGCGGCTTGCCCACTATCCTCATGACGCGCGTTTTGCCCGCATTGCCGATGAGGAAGGAGTACTGCTCTGGGAAGAAATTCCCGTGTATTGGGCGGTGGCTTTTGACAATCCAGATACCTATCAAGATGCCGAAAATCAATTGAGCGAATTGATTCTGCGTGATCGCAACAGGGCAAGCGTAATCATCTGGTCGGTGGGAAACGAAAATGCCGACACCGAACCCAGGCTTGCCTTTATGTCAAATCTGGCGCAAAAGGCAAAAGACATGGACGGCTCCCGGCTTGTGTCGGCAGCCTGCCTTATCGATCATGAAAAACTTTTAATCAAAGATCGTCTAACAGATTTTCTTGACGTGATAGGCATCAACGAATATTACGGCTGGTACGATCCCGATTTTGAAAAACTGCCGAAAATCCTCGCCAACTCCAATCCCGGAAAGCCGGTTGTCATTTGCGAATTCGGCGGAGATGGCAGACTGGGACAGCGCGGAAGCGCGGACGATCTGTGGACAGAGGACAAACAAAAACGCCTCTATGAACAGCAGGTTGAAACCTTAAAAAAATGCCCCTACATCGCCGGCACAACTCCCTGGATACTGTACGACTTCCGCTGTCCCCGCCGGCTTAACCGTTATCAGCAGGGCTTTAACCGCAAAGGGCTCATTGACGCGGATCGCAAGAGCAGGAAACCTGCTTTCTATGTTATGCAGAAATTTTATCGGGAGTGATATTAGTACTGATACATCCTCCGTGATGTCTCACATAAAAAACTAACTATAAGAGCTGCATTATAATCTGTTCTCAAACACCTTTGCGATCTTTTAACTCAGCCTCTTTCTTTTCAATAGCTTCCCTAATAATGGCAATTTCCTTTAAGGTTGATTTAAATTCAACCTGATCGCGGGCGATTGTATCTTGATCCCGCTCTGTAAAGACGATGTAGGTGTCATTTCCCAGGCGGGTCAGCAGTTTTTGCGCCTGTCCTTCAAGCTGTTTGATTTCCAGCATTAAGATACCCTGTTCGCCAAGGTTCTGCGCTTTTGCGCCGGCTTTTACCGCAAAGTCCTTGGACGCCGCCAAGCCTTGATCCATCATCTCTTTCATTCTTTCACCAAATGTCATAATTACCTCACTTTCTTTTTATTCCTAAAATTGTCAGATCGTCGTACTGCTCATCTTCATTAACATAAGTATAATACATATACGCTTCATTTTCAGGAAATTCTTTTGTATTTATGCAATAGCGCCTGTATTGCAGGAAGTGGTTTTTCAGGAAATCGTCTGCTTTTTTATCCACCAAAACGCGCGAATTTTCGCCTGCATTCGGGTTTTTGTAGCACCGGAACATTTTTTCTACCGATACCATCGCCATTATTACTTCTTCCACTTTGCCTTCGCAGGTTGAAAAATCGAACTGCAATTCCGTATCGCCTTCCGGGTTGTGATATTTTTTTAAGGTGTAAACTTCGCGTGCCATTACAGCGTTGATAATCGCCTCTACGCGTTCGGGGGTCATTTCTTCATCAGCCTGTCCGCTCTGGTGATTTTCGTGAGGCGTATCGGCCGGTCCTTCCGTACAGGTTATTTCCTTAAAGCTGCTGTTGCGGAATTTTCGTTTTGCTTCTTCAATACCGTCAGTGTAGAGCAGAAGGATGTCGCCGTGATCAACCATTACGGTTTGGACGCTGTAGCCGCCTGTCGATTCAATCATGAAGTTGGGAAGTACGCCGGTTGCGGGGGTTTGCGGAAGAGTGATGGTTTTTAGCCTGCCTTCCGATGCGTCGTATATGTGGACGATATTATCACCGGCGTTGCAGAAACGTGCTGTTCCTGTCTCGGAGTCGAAAAGGCAGAGCGTAAAAGCGGCGAAGCGTCCTTTAAAAGCGAGAGTTTCGATAAATTCATTTATCTGATATACAACTTCTTCTATGTGCATTCCTTTGGCGTTTTGTTTCCATTGTTTAAAGTAGTTAAGGAACATGGTCGCCACCTGAATCATAATGAGCGCCGCCGGTATTCCCTTGCCCGCGACGTCGCATTTGATAATTGCGTAGTAACGGCCGTCAAGGTCTCTGTAATCAAAATAGTCACCTGACACGCCCTTTGCGCCTTCGTAGTAGCCGAAGAAATTCAGGTTGGTTGTCTTTTTAAAACCGCTTGTCTGTTTGTTGCCCTGTTTGTCCAAATCCAAAGGAATAAATTTCTTTTGAATTTCTTTACCTATTGAAAGGTCGGATGCCGCCAGAGCCGCTTTTACAAGACCGTGCGTCATGTCGTTAATTGTGTTGCCCAAAATCGCAAGCTCGTCTTTGGTGGTGATGTTTATGTCCACTCCCTCAAGTTTTGCCTTGTTTTCGGTGTCGCGGATAATTTCGATGTGGCTTACCAGTTTGTGTATAGGCCTGATGATCAGGGTTGAGAGAATAAACGCGCCGATGATGCCGATGAGCATTGCCGCAAGGGCGACAATTAAAATTGTACGCAGAAGGAGCAGCTGTTCGCGGAAAATAGCGTCCATAATCGAATCGAGGGACACTTCCAGACGGATTAATCCGCGGAAATAATTATCATCCGCTCCCTGCCGGAACATTACAGGTTTATAGAAAATAAATGTTCTGTTTTTGTCTTTTAAAATGCTGTCGTTTGAAAATTCGGGATACGAAAGCATCTCTCCGCCGATTCTGGAAAGCCTCTCTGTTAAGTTTACTTCCAAAGAACGGATCGTTACCTGAATATCGGCGACGCGCTGCATGCTCGCGGCGTCAAGGCGCAGCGCAAGAGTTTGTCCTTCCTGCAGCAGTTCTACAATACTTTGAGAAAGTTCTCCCACTTCGCTTCGCGCGCGGTTGTTCAGCTCCGCGCTTAATTGCTCGTAATGGGGAGTAAGTTCATCGGTAATCCTCGATACGCCGGAACGTAATTCTGTCGTGTCAATCTTGGAAAGAATATCGGGATCATTTGTCGCCCAAACATGATCGTTGTAGATTGAACCCGGCCTGTAACCCGTTATGGTGATATAATTCGCTTCCGGAAGAGCGGCGGATTGCGCGGGAAGGAATCCCATTTCTACGGCGCCCTGATCTCCCATCGGCAGATATGCCCTTGTACTGGATGCAAGACCTTCGAGCAAAACTCTTGAACGGGAATATAATCCGTCAAGCCGCGTTTCGCGCTGAGAACTTGTCATCAATATATACATTGGCGTAGAGATCATTATAATTACCGAAAGAACCAGGACGATCGTAAAAGACGCAAGTTTGAAACGAAGTCCGCCTCCTCTTTTATTTATCCGTGCAATTTTTTGTTTTTTCTCCATTGGCATAAATTCTCCTGTAATTATCGCAAGCGCTTCCTGTTTGATTGCCGCGCTTTCCGCGACAATGCCGGCAATACCCCGTATCGCGGCAACTAATCCAAGCGCGCAGAAAATGACGAGTACTGCGGCAAGGACCGCAGCCGGATTCAGCGTTATCTTCTTAGGCCTAATTGTCCATGAAGGATTCCAAACCTGAGAGTAGTCGCCCATTTTTATAGTTACGCTTCTTGATACTGAAATGGCGGAAGGCGCCGTGTACCATCCTCTGACAGAATGTTGAAGTTTCAACTTGTACCGGCCTTCTTCCAAATTTTCAAAATTCATTCTGCCTATTTCCCTGTCGGACAAAATTGTAAAAAAGCCGGGTATGTCATGTCCGGTTTCGTTTTCCAAAACAATCGAAGTTATTTCTCCGCCGGTGGAAAAGCCGCGCCCGATTATCCGGATCGAGAGCGTTCCCTGCACATCCTGATTAGCGTCTACATAACTTACACTGGTGTAAGGAATAAATTTATTCGTTTTGAATACTATATTTGACTGCGGACCGATGTTGCCTGCCCGATCGATGGCGCTGACCGTAAACGCGTATAATCCGTTATCGTAATTCGCGTAACGGACAGAGTTGTTTGTCCCCATGATTCGGGAGGGAGGGGCGTTGACTGCCGCCCGTTCATTTCCCAAAAATTGAAGATTCCAGGTATAACCGGCGACAAACGGATCTTTGGACGTTTCCCACGCAAGGTTGAAAGTATTTGAAACAAGATACCCCTCTCTGTCCGTCTCCGGCGGAATTATTGTCAGCGCGGGCGGCGGCAGGGTTTTTCTTTCGTAACTTGTTCCGGCGGGCGCAGACCAGTTGCCGGCATAGTCCTGCGCCCGCACGCTGAAATACCATGTGCCGTCCCTGTCCGCGTTAAGTTCCACATTGAGGTTTTGCGTATTGCCGGTATTGTAGATCATAATTTGCCTGGACGGTTCTACCGATGCATTCTGCGACCACTGCCACGAAAATCCCAAAATGCCGGAAGTGTCGTAGGGAATATTCCATGCAACGCGCGCCTTTTCCGACCTGTTAGGTGTCGAGGGATTAAAATTTACAGCGGTAACGCGCGGGCTGTTTACGGAACGATCCGGCGCAAGCAGGACGATTTGGGGCGTATTCTGCGCCGTACTCTGCCAGAAAATAAATACGCCGTCACGTCCAACAACCGGCCTTGCAAATGATGATTCGGCGGCAGAGCCGGAAAGCGCTTGATTTTGCCAGCCGATATTATCTTTCTGCGCCATAATAATCCGGTTGTTTCCTCGCCGATTATCGAACCAAACCACTATCGGATTATTTTCGTAAATGAAACCTATCGGGTTGTTGCAATATGCATCCTCGGTGTTTACCCGCTCTACACGGCCGATAATATTCCCGCTTAAATCAACTACTGCGCTGTAGATTTGAGGCGTTAGTGTAGTGTAGTGCCTCTCCCAAACCAGTAACAGATTGTTTCCGTATTTTGAAAGATGGGGGCGCTGGTTGTCAAAATAATTCGGAAGAGCCTGTGTCTGCGTTACCGGATCGTTAAATGTTGTAAAACGGCTTGCGCGACTCCATGTTTGTCCGCCGTTGTCACTGGTTTTAAAATAAAGCTGGAATGTTGTCGAAGTTTCAATATCGGTAATCAAAGATTGAAAAAAGACAATGTCCCTGTTTCCGATGCCCGCATGGGCGGGAAGGAAATTGAGCGCAAGGTTGTTTTCCGATACAAATAATTCAAAAGGCGACCAATTTATTCCGTCATCGGAACGGGCATAATGGATCGCGAGGGACTGCGCGAGTCCTTTTGTAACAAAAAGAAGATAGCCCCCGTCGGCGCGGACAAAAATCCGCGGGGCAAGAGAACTTTCCGCGTCCATGTCTATTGTTTGGCGGAAGAAAGTCTGTCCCCTGTCCCCCGAAATAAGTATTTCCGTATGAGCGCCGTCAGCGGCGGCGGCGATTAATATTCTGCCGCGGTTGTCAATTGCAAGACTGATGATAGACGGCTCGGTACCTGAATAGGCGTAGGGACCGGCGACCATTCCCCTTTCTGTCCATTCTTCGCCTGGATGTTTAACAGCCAAATAGATGTTTATCTGTCCGCTGGCGGCAATAGACTGATTTCTGTTAGGTGTAGATTCCTGCCACGCTACTACCGAAAAATTATCCGAAAACGCGCTGACGGGGAAATTCCCGGGACGGTCCGTAAAGCGTACCGGTTCTTCCCAGAAGAAATCTATTGCCGAAAGAGAGGATAACGCAAAAAAGAGAAACAGCGTTAACTGTAAAAATAGTTTGTTAAACTGACGCATCATAAAACCGACTGTATCCTCCGCTGTAATTCAATCAGCTTTGTAATATTGCGGTTTCTTGGATTCTGCATGAGTCTTTCTACAACCGCAAAGGCGACAAGGTTATTGCCGGCCTGTAATTCACGAACAGCCCTTTGATATTCAATTTCATCATCGCTGGAAAGAACGACAGCTCCCGGAACGCTCATCCTGTTTAAAAGCCGGTCTTTTACCCGTGTCGCATCCGTATTTTCGGGATTTAGCGCAATCGCTTCATTGATCTGTGTCAGGGCAACTTCAAATAACGTTGTGTTATTTTCTTCCAGAATACGGCTTGCCGAAGAGGTCAACTCCCTTGAACGCGCCAATGCCCTTGGATCGGGCGGCGGCGGCCGGTAGCCCATATCAATTTCCGCTTGTGTTATGATGCCCCTTATTCCGGGATACCTTGGGTTAATCTCCGCAAGGTTTTGCAAGTCCGCAAAAGATTCAATGGAACGCTGCTTTGATCCTGATATAGCGGTTCTCATGCGCTGTTCAAAAGAAGCGTTAAACGCCGCGGGGTCTGTGTACTGTTCCATTCTAAGTTCCAGAATACCGGCTTCCTGATTGACAGGGAACATAAGCCTTACTTCTCTTGTCTGCTGCCGCGCCTCGTTAAATTTCTCAAGCCCGCTTGCACGGCTGCCGGCGTTTATAAGACGCACTCCTTCTTCATAATTCATTCTGGCTTTACTTAGAAGCTGGCTTATCTCGGGAAACAACGGGGCGGTGGGAGGGATTACCCTGCCGGAATGCGCGGACATCGCGTTGCGGACAATACCAAGCCAATATAATATTTCCTCATTTTCTTCCGCGTTTGTTATGCGCCATCGGTTTCTCGCCCTTACAAGCCTGTCTTCCGACTGCTGAAAATTTCCTTCAAAGTAAGCGGCGCTGGCGCTGTTTACCAAATTACGCACTTCCGCGATTATCATTTCGTTTTCTGCAGCGTTGATCGCCTGCCCAAGAGTGAAAAGCTGAGTATCCCAGGACTGTCGAAGCGAAGCGGATTCCTGCACTTCGAGCGAACTGTTAAACCGCTCCGCTGCCCTTTGCAGCCTCTCTCTTGCGGTATCGAAATTCTGCGCACGGAAACCAGTCTGCGCTTCTCTTAGAAGACGTTCTCCTTCCTGCCTGAAGGCTTCGGCCTGTGCTGTCCTGCTGTTTGCGGTGTTGCGTAACGTGGTGCCCTGATTTCGCAGTGCGTTCAGCTCGCCGATACTTTTTTCACAAGCGGCCAGTATACCGGCAATTTCTTCATCGGTCAGTATCAGTCTTGTTTCATTTTTGTAATAGGCAGTCGCGGAATTCCCGCGTTCTAAATCGACAGATAACGCCGCAAGCATTGCGGTCAGTATTTCCAGAGCTTCGGCGGGAAACAGATCGGTCGTTACAGAACCGTCGGCTCTTGTGCGGCTCTGTCCGTTAAGAAAACTTTTTCCCGCTTCCAGTTCTCCGGTTCTTGCAATCAGGCCGCGTTTAAGCTCGGTATCTACAATAGAATAGTACATATATGCCGACCGGCGTTCCAGTGCGGCGGCGGCAGCATAAATTTTTTCGATTGCGTTAACCGCATCCGTCAGGTACGTAGTTCTATAATAACTTTTAAGTGAATTATCCGTCTGGGCTGCGCTGATTATAACCGCGTCAATCTCGTTTTTAATTCCTGCCGCGCTGCTTCTTGCCTGTAACTCATTGTTTATTACCGTAACCGCGTCAACTTTTCCTTCCTGCCAAAGTGTAAATGACGAAAGTCCGGTATTGGCAGCCGTATCCATACGATTAGCCAGGGTTATTGCCTGTGTCAAATAGCCGGAAGCTTCGCTTAATACTCTCAGCGTAATAAATGAAGGGATATCGTCTTTTACAATTACATTGCCGGCCAATTCAACCGGCGGCGTATTTCCCCTTTCGTTAAGCGCAAGGCGCTTTTGAAAAAACAACGGAGATAAATTGACAAAGTTTTCCGCTTTTTGAAGGGAAGGTACGGCGTTTGAATACTGCCCCGCATTAATTGCCGCAAGCCCTGTCGAATTTGCCGCAACGGCATTTTGCATAATGGCGCTTAACACCGGATCGATTGATTTTTTCCAGCAAACTTCAAAAGCGCCTAACATTCCTTCGTTAGCTGATTCTCCCTGCCGCCCGTGAATCAAAATTGAGAGAAACGAAAGATGGTTACGATCCTCCATTTCCGGATCATCGCTCCTTAATCTGTCAAGAATACCGTCAAAAATATTTATGGCTGTGTATAGTTCCTGCTTCAACGCGATAAACCTGTCTATTGCAGGCGTAATACGTCTTATTTCCGCAGCAGGGTTCAGGTTTCCGGAATTAATCACGTGCGCCAACTCAGCGGACGGCGTCCCCATATTTGTACTGGTTGAACGGAACGCGCTGATAACGGAATTCACCCTTTCTGTTTCCCGCCTGACACTGTTCTCGATTTCTTTGCCGAATCCTGCCGCGTAAAATTCATCCCGCATAAGAATCATTCCGCCGGCGTAAGTTTGTAAGGCCGCTTCGCATTCCCCCCTGTCGAGTTGACGCTTAGCAGTTTCCATAATATCTCGCAGTCTGTTTCTGATTACGTTAAACTGCGCAATTTCATGTGTTCTTGATATAAACGACGCAAGAAGGGGATTTGTCTCATCTTCCAAAGATTTCAGTTTCAACGACAGATCATAAATCTTTTCCGAATTGTCGGGATCGTTTAACAGCGTATAAATCAATTCATTTGCGGTACGGTCAAAATCTTCTCTAACTTGATATATCTTTCGCAGCCGCTTTTGAGCATTGTCAAAGCGGTCGGGATTGCGCCTTGCGTAGTCGGTTAAAACGAGGATTGCCTCTTCATGTTTTTTTTCTTTTATGAGGCTGTCGGCTTTGGACAGATCCGGATCACGCAAGCCCGCCCCGAAAGCCGGCGCGACAACAGCCAGCAGCCAAAAAAATGCGAAAACATAAAATATTGCAGGACTATGGGCAAATTTTGCCATTTTCTTACTATACCATATTATTGTAGATTTCTTGGTAAATTTTTGGTTTGGCTGTTTTTTCCCTTTATGTCGATATATAATACACACAGATGTATTCCCGAAAAAATGCGGCATTTTTTGCCGTTTGTTTTATATTTTTTTTTCACTTGCCGTTATGGGCTGACGATCTGCAGAACAACTACGGTAATTTTGCTGATTATTTAAATGATATTTACGGAATAGACGATGACGCCGGTTTGACAGCTTTTCCTATATTGAACATCCCCATGGGAGGTCGTTCCGAAGGTATGGCATCGGCTTTTGCGGCAGTTTCGGATGATGTTTCGTTTATCGAGTACAACCCTGCCGGCTCTTCAATGCTTGCAAAATCGGAACTTGCTTTTTTTCACAACAACTGGATAGCGGACAGCAAAATCGAGGGCGTTGCCTTTGCAACCCGTTTTGGGAATTTGGGATTTGCCGCAGGAGCAAAAGGGCTGTACATGCCATTCACCGAATATAATCTTTATGCCGAAAGGGTTTCTAACGGCTATTATTCGGAGGGCGCGGCAATTGTTAACTTTTCCTATAATTTTTTATCGGGATATTATTTTGGCGGATTGTCGGCAGGCATTAATCTGAAAGGCGCTTTTCGTTTAATGCCGGGTTATACCGGTGATAACGATATAATCATCGGCGGTTCGGGGCTGTCGCAGTCCGCTGTAATGGGAATGGCCGACATAGGCATACTTACGCGGTTTAATTTTTTAAAACCATATTCCGCAAGGGAAAAAAATACGGCTGCTGCCCTTGTAATAAAAAACATCGGCCCTCCCGCGCTTGGAGACCCTCTGCCTACAGTTGCCGGAGCGGCTGTTTCGTACAAACCGCTTCGCCTTCTTACATTAGCTTTCGATTTTTATGTGCCTGTTAATATGATGGATTTTGATCTTTCCGAAAAACCGTATTTTGCGTTTGGGACTGCGCTTAACGTAACAAAATTTTTATCCATGCGCGCCGGAGCCTTGGTAAAGTCCGGCAGCCGCCGCGTTACCGTTGGCAGTGCCGTCAATTTGGAAAAAATTGCGCTGGATGTAAACTACACTCTGAATTTACATACCCGGTTACAGCCGTTGAACGGAATCAGCCTTGGCGTGCGTTTGGATTTGGGCGACAGCGGCCGGCAGAAGAACTCCGATAAGGTTGATGAATTGTACCTTTTGGGACTGGACGCTTTTGCGCTTGGGAATTATACCGACGCAAAGTATTGCTGGTATGAAGCTCTAAAACTGGACCCAGGATTTGATCCAGCGCGGGAAGGACTCGAAATGCTCAACAGCCGCCAGGATCTTCAGGATCGGGTTGAAGATTTGTTTAGGCTGGATTTTTAGTGTACTGTAATTACAGCCTGAACGTTATGTGAAAGTTTTACATAAAAATTATTGAAAATTTAGAAAGCATAGCCTTAAAATTCCATTAAGCGTATGATTGACAAAATAGGATTTATTTGGTATAAACAAATTGCTATATTCTGGAGGGGATATTGAAGTTAACAATTGAAGATTTTTCTGAGAAATTCAGAAAAATTAAAGAAATGGGATATGTTCCTTCACAAAGAAAAGGCCCAACCGGTATAGGTTATACACTAGAGACCCTTTTAGGTATTGATGAAAATAATAACGCTTCTCCTGATATAGAAGGAGCGGAATTAAAAGCTCATAGAGCTAATGGCTCAAATTTAATTACGCTGTTTACTTTTAACAATAAAGCGTGGAAAATGCCGCCATTAGAAGCTGTAAAGCGTTATGGCAGTCTTGATAGAGATGGCCGTCAGGGGCTTTATTATACAATGTCATTAAAACCAAATAGCGCTGGGCTTTTTCTTGATGTTCAAAATAATAATATTGCTGTAAGGCACACTTCTGGTACAGTAGTTGTTGAGTGGTCTTTAGAAGCATTAGCAAAGAGGTTTGTTCAAAAGATTCCTTCATTAATTCTTGTGACAGCCTTTACCGAGTTACGTGATAATAAAGAATATTTTCATTTTCAAAGAGCGCGGCTTATGAAAGATACAACTCCGGAATTATTATGTAATCAATTTAAATCAGAAAACATTTTAGTCGATTTACGGCTGCATGATAAAGGAACAATGGCAAGGAATCATGGAACAGGTTTTAGAGCATACGAAGAACGATTGCCACAGTTGTTCAGGTTGGTTTTGGATATATGAATAAATACAATGTTGTACGAAATACTAAATATGATTATACAGGACAATCGTACTCGTCTGTGTATCCAAATTTGCATCGTTATCCTGCGACAATGATACCTCAAATTGGTATTGATATATTAAAAGAATTTGATATATCTTCCGGTAATATGCTTGATCCATATTGTGGATCAGGATCAAGTTTTATCTGTGGACTAGAGTGCGGAATAAAAAAAATGTCGGGTTTTGATATTAACCCATTAGCTGTTCTTATTGCGAAAGCAAAATTTACAAAATTAAATATAAAAGAGGTTGAAATTGCGTATCAAAAACTTCGCAACAGTGTATTTGAAATGATGAAAAATGAAAAACATCTGAAAAAAATCCATGTACCGGAAATAACAAATATCTATTTCTGGTTTTCTGATACAGTAGTTAAAAATTTATCGGTAATTAAATATTGTATAGATGAACTAGAAAATGAAAAAATAAAGAATATTTTTTTTGTGCCATTTTCCGAAACAGTCAGAGAATGTTCGTATACACGAAATAATGAATTTAAATTGTATCGTATGAAACCGGAGGAAATACATAATTTTAATCCGGATGTAATAGGTTATTATTTTAAGAAGTTAAGCGACATAATACAATGTTATAAACTATATTATTTGCCAAAATTAAAAAAAAATACGTCAATAAAAATATATTCAGAACCATTTAAAAAAGGAATAAAAGGATATGACTTAGTTTTGACAAGCCCGCCTTACGGAGATAGTCGAACAACAGTAGCTTATGGTCAGTTTTCCGCTTTATCTAATGAGTGGTTAGGAATAAGTGATGCTAGAAAAATTGATAGCATATTAATGGGCGGCAGGCGTGTACCGGAAATAATGAAAGATAATTGTATAGCAGATTCTATACGGAAGATTAATAATGTTGATAGTAAAAGAGCATTAGAAGTATCCTCATTTTATTTTGATTTAAAAGAATCCATAAATACTGTTGCAAAAAATATCAATATTGGCGGTACAATTATATATATTGTTGGTAATAGGACTGTAAAAAATATACTTTTACCTACAGATCAATTTATTGCAGAAGTATTTGAAGAAAATGGATTTAAACATTTAATTACTTATGAACGTGCATTAAGTAATAAAGCAATGCCCAGTAGAAATTCTCCAACTAATATAGCAGGAAAAACAGTAAATACAATGTTATATGAATATATTGTTGTATGTAAAAATACGGGATAAAATCTTCACATAACAATTAGGTTGAAGTGGCATCGTGGGAGCCATGCAGCAAATTTCCTCACAAAAAGCACAAAGTTGGACTTTCCACCTGTCAATTTTCAAAGATTGACAGCCGGGTATTAGCTTTTATCACATCATCAAGAGTACGGAGTATATGTTTTTGTATATATTCGGGGAGACCTTCGATAACATCGATTCGTTTAGCCCAACGTCTGGTTATGAT
>JAIRUC010000033.1 GCA_031254615.1 Treponema sp.
CAAAAATGTTTATTATTTATTTTTAGAAATCCCAAAATGTATGCATATTAGGAGGAAATATGAAATTATTTGTTTTGTTTGTATGCATTGGGTTGCTTTCTTCATGTACATCAACCAAAGAGGTAATGATTGTAAAATACGGCGATATGCCGGAAACAAAAAAAATCGAAAGTAAAGACGGCAAAGGGCTTAACGATTACGCAACACCGGAAATTCAGCCGGAAGTCTTTTTTGAATCCGGGGCTAAAATACGTTCCGCTGTTCTGGCGGATAACGGCACGCTTTATTTTGGGAACGAAAACTGCGAATTTTTCGCGGTTGATATCGCCAAAAGACAAACGCTTTGGAAATATACCACCGATACGGCTGTGCAAACATGGCCGGTAATCGCGGAAGGCAAAATTATATTTAACGCCGGAAACAGTCTGTATATTTTAGATTCTATGAGCGGTGACGAAATTCAAAAAATAACCTATCCTTCAAAAAAATCACTAAGGGTCAGCACGGACGGATGGGCGTTTAACGATTCGTACACGGCGGTTTCAGACGGCGCCGCCTACTATGTCGCGCTTGACGGCACGCTGGCGGCGGTTGATATAAATAAAGGTGGTATAATCTGGTCAATTCCGCCTTTAAGTCCAGGCGCGGCAGCCTCCGGCGTCAATCTTTATAACCAAAAACTTTATTATGTTGACTATTTCGGTTTCGTGTGTTGTGTCGATATAAAAACGAGGCAGATGATATTTCGAACCGAATTGCAGGACAGAATCTTCGCGCCTATTTATATAAATGACGGAAAGATATATGCCGCCGGAAGAAGCTGTAAAATATATTGCATTGACGCGGACAGCGGCAAATTTATATGGTCGTCATTTTCGTATGATACCACTACATGGTTTTCCGGAGGTTCGGTTTCTATAGGCGATACTCTTTATACATGCACTTCGGATGAACATACGGTTATTGCGTTTAACAAAAATACCGGAGATTTTTTGCGCATGTATCCCACAATAACAAACGGCTACACGCGCCCGACCATAAACGGCGATAATATCATAATTGCCGCAGCCGACGTTTACTCGAAAAAACAGTCGCATATAATGGAGTTTGACACGAAAAGTCATACAAAACGCTGGCAGGCGCAGATTAGTGACTGTGTGTTGTCTCCTCCGGCTATTTATCAAGGGGTACTGTATTTTGGCTCTGATTCGGGCAAAATTTATTGTATCAACTTAAAATAATTTGATTTCAAATAAAAAGAGCGGGGGCATTTAGAGGCAGTGTAACATTGACAACAAACATTACGCATTATATAGTAATATATGAGTTTGCCTCCGCTTTATTTGATTGACGCCTACGGTTTAATTTACCGTTCTTACTTTGCATTTTTAACCAGTCCCTTGCGTAACAGCGCGGGAAAAAATGTTTCTGTCCTTTTTGGATTTGCGCGTACGCTTATCTCCCTGCTTGAAGACGGCGCGCCGGTTGCGGACAGTAACGGCAAACTCCACAGCAAACTTGAAAAGCCGCTTCGCCTTGCCGCAGTTTTTGATTCGCGTACTCCTACTTTTCGGCACCAGATGTATCCTGAATACAAAGCAAACAGACAAAAAGCCCCAGAAGATCTGCACGAGCAGATCCCGTTAGTTGAAGAATTTTTGTCGGCATTGGGCGTTTCATCGGTTAAAGTAGAGGGCTTTGAAGCGGACGACATTATTGCCGCCCTTGCCGAAAAATGCCGCGCCGAAAAACGCCAATGTTATATTCTTTCCTCCGATAAAGACCTTCTGCAGCTTGTAGGCGACGGCATTTATGAACTGCGCCCCTCCAAAATAAACAGAAGCGCCGGCAATTCCGGTTCGGAACCCGCCTGGGAACTTATCGGCCCCGAAGAAGTAAAAGCCGAATGGGGCGTTGAACCGGAAAAAGTTCTGGATCTGCTTTCTCTTGCCGGAGACAGCTCCGATAATGTTCCCGGTGTTAAAGGAATAGGCGATAAAATTGCGGTTAAGTTGATGTCGCGTTACGGTTCTCTTGATGAGATTTACAAAAATATATCCGCAATTGAAGGCGCTACCGGAAGAAAAATGGCGGAAGGAAAAGAAAGCGCCTACTTTTCCCAGTCGCTTATCCGCCTGCGGGATGATGTGCCGCTGCCGGTAACCGGTGTTGACGAACTGTCAACGGAAAACCTTAATCGCACAGCGGGAGCAGCAGTCCTTATGCGTGAAGGTATCCGCAAAAGCGCGAAACAACTTGATCCGGACGCAAAACCTGTTTCAGCAGCCGGGCAAGGCGATAACGGGCAGGATGCAGCGGAAACTCCGGTGAGTGAAGCCGCGAACTTCACCGCCGCCGCGGCAGACCAGCGCCTTCTGGGCGACGGAGTTTACAAGACAATACTCGATCTTGAAGAACTAAAATCCTTACTGGAACAGGCAAAAAAACAAAAACTTTTAGCCATAGACTTTGAAACCGACTCCCTTGACGCGTGGAATTCGCACCCTGTAGGAATTTCGCTTGCGCTTAAGCCAAAAGAAGCTTTTTATGCGCCGGTTGCACCTCACGGCGAAAACAAGTCAGAATACATTGATCCTGAAAAAGTGCGCGCTCTGCTTTCCCCTCTTTTCGCGGATAGTGAAATGACAATTACGGCACATAACGCCAAATTTGATTACAAAGTAAGCCGCGGCTGGGGCATAGACCGTTGGCAATGTAAAATCTGGGACACCATGACAGCGGCATGGCTTGTAAATCCCGAACGCAGCAACTACTCGCTTGATTCGCTTGTCGCTTACACCTTCGACTGTACGCCAACCAAATATAATGAAATCGTACCAAAAGGCAGCACTTTTGACGCTGTTTCTCTGGAAACCGCAACGAACTATTCGGGCGAAGACGCGGACTTTTGTATCAGGTTAAAGCACTACCTTGAACCTGTTTTGAAAAAAACAGAATCTCTTTCCCTTTTGGAAAATCTTGAAATGCCACTGCTTCCGGTACTTGCCGAGATGGAAGGCGAAGGAATCAAGATTGAGCCGAAAGTTCTCACTGGTTACGGCAAGGAGCTGGCAGTCGAGTTAGATCAAATTCAGGAAGAGACATGGAAAACCGTAGGGCATGAATTTAATCTTTCCTCCACCAAGCAGCTGCAGGAAGTGCTTTTTGTGGAGCGCAAACTTAATCCCGTAAAAAAAACAAAGACCGGCTTTTCTACCGATGCGGCGGCGATGGAGGAACTTGCGCGGCAGGACCCCGTCCCCGCCCTTATTCTGCGCCACCGCACTCTTTCAAAATTAAAATCAACTTATGTCGATACGTTAGCTGATATGGCAGACAGCGAAGGGCGGGTGCATACCAATTTTGTACAGACGGGAACCGCTACAGGACGGCTTTCCAGCAGGGAACCAAACCTGCAGAACATTCCAATCCGTGCCGAAGAAGGGCGGCGTATCCGGGAAGCGTTTGTCGCAAAACAGGGCAGCCTGCTTATTTCCGCGGATTACAGTCAGATAGAGCTTGTTGTGCTGGCTCATCTTTCCGGGGACAAAAATTTAATTTCCGCATTTCTGGAAAACAGGGATGTTCACGCCCGCACCGCAGCATTAATTTTCGGCATTGATGAAAGCAAAGTAAAAAATGAACAGCGCCGTATGGCAAAAGTCATTAACTTCGGTGTTATATACGGAATGAGTGCCTTTCGCCTTGCCAATGAATTGAACATCAGCCGCACCGACGCGACGAATTTTATAAGCGCGTATTTTAACACATATTCCGGCGTTAGGAATTTTATCGAAAACACCATCAAAAAGACCGAAAAATACGGCTATGTTACTACAATTTCCGGACGCCGCCGTTATATTCCCACGATTAATTCGCGTAACAAAACCGAAAAAGCCGCCGCCGAGCGAATTGCCGTAAATACGCCCATCCAGGGGTCTGCGGCTGATATCGTTAAAACCGCCATGCTCTCTTTGGACAAACGGCTGACTTCAACGGAAAGCAAAGCGCGTATTTTACTGCAAGTTCACGATGAACTTATCCTTGAAAGCCCCGCGGAGGAGGCAGATAAAAACGCGGCGGTTGTAAAAGAGGAAATGGAACAGGCGGTAAAATTGAGTATTCCTTTACGGGTAAATGTTGAAACAGGAAAAACATGGGGCGCTTTTCACTAACCAGAACAGACCTGCTGTCCGGCTATTTAAGTTAATACACTAATTTTCCGATAATTAAGAAAATGTTTACAAAGGAATTTTTTGAAGTACTTAAACATATTATCACATCATGGCAGGTAATTGCCGTTTCCATAGCTCTTGTATTGTATCTGAAAATTGTTTCCTATGCAGCCCGAAGTTATCACCGTCCAAGAGAAAAAAGAATCAGAATAAGACGCAAAAAGGCTGAACTTGCCCCGGCTTCAATTCCGGAAGAAGCCGAAAGCGGTTCTAATACTAATGACGAATTAGGCCTTGAAGAAGCCTGATTTTTAAAAATCTATTTTTAAAAATCTAATTTTACGTAATCATTAACTAAGATATTTTTCCCTTTAGTAAAGCAAAATGACACTTCCGAACCCATATATATACGGAGGTGCGTATGCAAGATAATGAAGTTGATAAGAATTTTAGTGAAAAAATTGAAGATCCATTAAGCGCTGCAGCAAGTAGACTGTTTGGGCTTTCTTACCTGTTCCCGTATCAAAGACTGGTAATAACAAACATACTGGAAGCGGCTCAGGCAGATGCCTCTTCCGACAGGGAATCTTTGGGGAGGCAGATAGTTATCCTTCCTACCGGCGCGGGAAAATCCCTGTGTTTCCAACTGCCGGCAATGCTTATAAACGGACTTACCCTTGTAATTTACCCTATCCTGTCGCTGATGGCGGATCAGGAAAGGCGTCTGCATGAACGCGGTTTCTCTCCGGTAATAATCAGAGGAGGACAAAATAAAGAGGAGCGTGACGAAATCTGGAAAAAACTGGAAAGCGGACAGAGCAAATTTATTATCGCGAACCCGGAAGTTTTGCTTACACCGCAGGTAAAATCGCGGCTGGAAAAAACCAAGGTAATGCATATCGTAATTGACGAAGCCCACTGCGTCAGTGAATGGGGAGAAAGTTTCCGTCCAAGCTACCTGGAAATAGGTTCTATCATCACTTCGCTTAATCCGCCGCTTGTTACCGCTTTTACCGCCACAGCTTCCGCCGCGGTACTGGAAAAAATAAAGAAATACATCTTCGGCGATTTGGAAGCGCGTCAAATTGTAGGAAACCCGGACAGACCCAATATCAGTTATTCGGCAAAAGGCTGCATCAACCGCGATTTGGCGGTGCGGGATTTATTGCTGCAGAACAGCCGTCCCGCAATAGTGTTCTGCTCATCGCGGCCGGGTACCGAAAAACTTGCGCGTTACTTGCAAAACGTTTTCGGCGAGATGGAACTTTCGTGGAGCGGTGAAATCCGTTTTTATCACGCAGGATTAAGCAGAGAAGAAAAAACCGATGTCGAAAAATGGTTTATCAACAACCAGCAAGCCGTATTATGCGCAACTTGCGCTTACGGAATGGGTGTCGATAAGGCCGATGTCCGGACGGTAATCCACAGAGACTGCGCTCCTTCAGTGGAAGCCTATTTGCAGGAGGCAGGCAGAGCAGGCCGCGACGGAGGACAGTCAAACGCTTTTCTTTTGTGGGGGCCGGAAGACGAAGCATCTCTTGCAAGAGCCAAAACCGAAGAGGCTCGCGGCAGGGTTTCTGCGCTTTTGCGCTACGCAAGAGATGTGAATCATTGCAGGCGGCATTCGCTTCTTGCCCTGCTCAATTATGATTCGGACGGCGAAGTGCCGGAAAAGCTCTGCTGTGATGTCTGCGAAAATAAAGCAAGCGACGCCCTGCGGGAGGAATTGACTGTTTTAAATTTTTTGCAAAAAAACAAAAGACGATATACGCCGGAAAAAGCCGCCTCGGTTCTGGCAATGAGTAAATCAATTCACTGGCAGGAAGAAGACGCATCCGCAGTTATTGACTATCTGATAAAGACAGGAAAAATAAAAAAGCACAAGTGTTTTCCATGGAAGAATAAAATTACGGTCATATAAAAAAACCGTCTGATCAGATATCTGACCAGACGGCATTTTTAAGAATTGAAAATTCAGCTATTCCTTCAAACCACCCATAGTAAGACCGGAAATAATAAACCGCGACATGAATGAATAAAAGAGAATAATAGGTATAAGAGAAATGGCTATCCCAAGATAAATCGCACCGTATTCCGCGCGGTAAATATTACCTCGCAGATTTTGAACCAACATAGGCAAAGTATATCTTTTCTCGTCAGAAAGCAGAATAAACGGTGTAACAAAGTTATTCCACGAACCTACAAAGGTAAAAATCGACTGTGCCGCAAGCGCGGGAATTATAACAGGAAGAATAATAACATTGAATATCCGGTACTCACCGGCGCCATCCATCCGCGCCGCATCAACAAGTTCCATACTCAGAACAGACATCATGTACTGCCTGATAAACAAAACCGTTCCCGCTGCGGCTATACCCGGAACAATGAGGGGAATATAACTTCCACGGAGTTTGATTTTGGCTATGAACTGGTAAAAGCCGATAATGGAAAGCGTACTGGGCAGCATTATTATAATCAAAATTACTGACCAAAGTATCATTCTTCCCTTAAACCGGTAAACATGTAAGCCATAGGCTGTCATTGCCGAAAAGTAAATGCTTAATATCGTAGTGTTAATGGAAATAAAGGCGCTGTTTCCAAACCCTTGAAAAATCTGAAAGCCTCGTCCGGTTAATATTCCCCAGTTATAAAAAGTGTAAGTGCTGGGAAGTATCGAAATTCCCAAATTGATCTGTTCTGTAGAACGTGTGGCATTAATCAACACTAAATAAATAGGGATTATAGCAATAAGCCCTAAAAGAACCATAAAAGCATGAATAAGATATCGTTTTATTTCGTCTCCGGAATTCATACTGCGCCTCCTTTCTTTTTCTTGATTTCGCTTCGATCCTGCAGGAAGAAAAATATTAAAAGGGCCAGGAAAATAGTAACAACAAATATACCAATGGAAATGGCAGCGCCATACGCATAGTCGTTAGCGCCCCTCCCAAATGCTATATTGTACTGATACACCGTTGTAGTTCGAATCTTGAAATCGGGACCGCCCATCATATCGGTGAGCAGGAAGGGAATGTCAAACATCTGCATACCGCCAATAGCCGAAGTAACCAGAATGTAGAGCATTATGGGGCGCAGCAGAGGCAGTGTTATGTGCCACGCGGTTTGGCGGCTGTTAGCGCCGTCAATGGACGCGGATTCATACAGTGATATGGGGATAGAAGTAATACCTGCCATAAGGATGATCAACGTATAACCGTACCACATCCACCATTGAATAAAAGCTACCAGACCACGTGAAAACGCCGCACTGCGGAAAAAGTTAAAAGCTTCTTTTACCGCCACACCGTCAAGTATAACCGTATCTTGAATATTAAAAGCACGCAAAAACTGATTTGCCGGTGAGTTAACATGCGCGTTAAAACCGAAAATACTACGGAAGAGCAGGGCTACCGAAACAGCTGTCAGGAGGTTAGGCATATAAATAATTGCCCGGAACACACTCTTACCAACCAGGTTGAGTTGGATATCGGAAAGCCAGATGGAAAGCACCAGAGCAAGTCCCAACTGAGGGATAAAATTAACACTCCAGATAATAAAAGTATTTCCCAAAGCGCCCCAGAAATACTGGTCTTTAACCAATTTAGCGAAATTTGCTAAGCCGATAAAAGTAAAATCACTGCGCAGTCCACGCAGATCGGTAAAGCTTAGCATAAAAGTGTAAATTGTAGGCCACAAGTTAAATGTACAGAACACCAGTACGAAGGGAGCAATAAAAACATAACCCCAACGGTTTGTTCTTGCCTCATGACCAAGTCTTTTTTTATTTTTAAGTTTTTTATTTTCTTCAGTTAAAGCTGCGTTCTCTTGTAAAATTTCTTCTCTTACCTCGCCAGGCTGCGTCCCTGTTTCCTGACCAATAATATCTTCTGACATTGTGGTCCTCCTATAAAAAAGGCGCGGATCGTATAAATCCGCGCCCTTATTAAAATTTAGGCTCTAATAGTCCCCAAATCCATTAATATCCAAACTGAGATTCCGCTTGAGCCCTGAAATCCGCCAGAGCCTGGGCTTTGGTTTTTTCACCGTTTACAAAAGACGCCATCGCTTCACCAAAGAGAGCTTCAATGGCTTCATCGCTTCCCTGAAGAAGTCTGCCGTTAACATTCTTTGCCATTTCAGCAAATTCGGCATAGTGATTCTGTCCCCCAAGGAAAGGCTCGCTGTAGTTGTCTTTTATTTTGTTGATTACGTTTGTATTACTCACCAAGTCTCCCTCTGCTTTAGCCCATGCTTCAAGGAAAGCATCATCGGTGGTTACATAACGGATAAACTCTTTTGCCGCGGCTACGTTCTTGGTACCTTTATATGCGCCAACCCAAGTACCGCCCCAGCGGTAAGATGAAGGACCGGCTATCATCGCCCAATCGCCCGATGTATCGGGAGCATTGGTCTTGAGTACATAGTGGAGGCCCCATGTGGGAAGGAAGTATGAGAATACTTCAACCGGGGTTCCGGATTCATCTTTAAGATTACCATTCATACCGGCAAACCAGCCTTCTGACCACTGGCCTACTCTGCCTTCCCAACGGTTATCATGCAGAGTTTTGCAGATGTCCAAATACTGTTCCATAGCAGGATCGATAACTACTTTACCGTTCACTATCCATGATTGTGTCCGTGCGGACAAGAAAGAGTTTTGCAGATCACCCAAGGAAGATACTACTACGCAGGAACCATTGGATTTATCTTTGAGCAGTTTCGCGGTCTCAAGGAATTTGTTGAAGCTGTTAAAATAAGTCTGTACAACTGCGGGATCATCTGTTCCAAGATATTTCTTAGCAAGACTGCGGCGATAGAACAAAGCGCCGGGAGCAGCCTGCCATGACATACCATAAACTTTACCATTGTAGGTTCCAACTTCCACCGGATAGGCAAGAAGTTTATCCTTGTTGGCTTCGTAAATATCGGTAATGTCCAGAAGAAGACCGGATTCAACGTATTTGCGGACAAACGCGGCTTCCAGAGCAATAATATCCGGAACTCCCTGACCGGTAGCCAGTACCGGGTCTAACTTAGCCTGGAACTGATCCGAGGGTGTCTGGGAATATTCATACTTTTGATCTGGATGGGATTGTTTGTAATAATTGTTGGCCATGTTAGCCAATTCATCGGTAAATGACCAAATTACCAAAGTGCCCGAACCACCCGAATCTTTCTTACAGCCGCTTATACTAAACAGCATAAGGACTACACCTAAAATAATAAGTGCTTTCTTCATCTCTTTTCCTCCATAAAAATTTTTCCAACCTTAATTTAGGCTAGCTTTTGTTTTTTAATATTTTATCATAAATAAAAAATTTGTTCAACATATTTTTTATTTATTTGTTAATTTATCATAATTTTTTCCGAAACCGGGGCTGAAGCGCCTTTTTCCACAGAAACCGGTACAGGAGCGGAATCCGCGGCGATAATCGTATAGGAGCCGGGAAGCAGTACATCATCGCCATCGGCGTTTACAGTTTCAAAAGCCTGTGCAAAAAGGTCAAATTCCACTGTTTTTGGCTTGCCGGCAGGTATAAAGACGCGCTGGAATCCTCTAAGTGTGGTAACAGGCTCGTCCGCCCCACGGTTATCCTTGGAAATATACAGCTGTACCACCTCGTCAGCGTCCTTTTTGCCGGTATTGGTTACGGTTACCTTTACCTTAACAGAGCCTCCGGCTGAAATTGAAGGGGCTGACAGGTTGATTGAATCGAAGCGGAAAGTTGTATACGAAAGGCCGAAGCCGAAGGGATACAGGGGCTTTTCCGTCATATAGCGGTAAGTCCGTCCTTTCATGGAATAGTCTTCGTAGGGCGGTAGCTGCTCTGTGGAAGCCGGGAAGGTTATAGGTAATTTCCCCGATGGGACAACATCGCCAAAAATAATATCGGCGACAGCTTTGCCGCCCAGCTCTCCAGGATACCACGCAAAAATTACCGCGTCGGCAATGTCTTCGGGAAAGGCGACAGGGCTTCCGCCGGTAAGAACCAGAACGATTTTTTTACCCGCGTTCCTGATCGTCTTTAGATACCTTAACTGCCATTCCGGGAGCTCAATTGTATTGCGGTCGCCGTTGGAGTCCGAAGCAATCGCGTCGCCTTCTTCGCCTTCCATCGCGCCGTCCAGTCCCATGACAGCGATTACAATGTCGGTAAAATTCGCTTCGCCGTAAGCGGCAAGCGTTTTGCTGTTTTCGCTGTACATCATGCAGCCCTGCCGGTAATCCATATTGATACCGAACATATTTCTGACTTTTTCCGCTACGCCTTCAAGGATTGTAACAAAGCGGGAACTGACTCCGTAATAGTTGCCAAAGAGCGCGTGGGCATTGGCCGCCGCAGGACCGATAACCGCCATTTTTTTCGGGCTTGAATCGAGGGGCAGAAGGTTGTTGTCATTTTTAAGAAGAACGATGGATTTCTCCGCAGCCTTCAGCGCGAGATCACGGTGTTTGTCGCAGTTGATAATTTTGCGATCGAGTTTTCCCCAGCGGCTTTTTTCCGGCGGGTCGAACATTCCAAGTTTAAACTTGGTACGCAGCAAACGTTCAAGCGCGAGGTTTATTTCCTCTTCTGTTACAAGTCCCTGTTTACAGGCGGCTGTCAATCTTGGGTAGGTACAGCCGCAGTTAAGATCGCATCCGGCTTTTATGGCGAGAGCCGCGGATTCTTCGGGCGTGTTGGTTACCTTGTGAAATTCATGGAAGTCGCGGATAGCCCAGCAGTCTGAAACAAAGTGGCCTTTAAAGCCCCAACGCCCGCGAAGGATATCTTTAATAAGAAGATTACTCGCACAGCAGGGTTCGTCCAAAGTGCGGTTATAAGCGCCCATTACGGATTCAACGCCCGCTTCGACAAGCGCCTTGAACGCGGGCAAATAAGTTTCGAACAAATCTTTTTTTGAAACGATTGCGTTAAAAGTGTGGCGTTGTTTTTCCGGCCCGGAGTGGACAGCGTAATGTTTGGCGCAGGCGGCAAGTTTAAGATTTTCGGAATCATCGCCCTGCAAGCCCCGTACAAACGCGGTGCCGATACGCGCGGTCAGATAGGGGTCTTCGCCGTAAGTTTCCTGCCCGCGTCCCCAGCGAGGATCGCGGAAGATGTTGATATTCGGCGTCCAGAATGTAAGCCCGCAGTACTGGCCGCGGTTATTCTGTTTTACGGCTTCGTTGTACTTGGCGCGCGCTTCATCGGAAACAGCGTCCGCAACCTGTTTAATAAAGTCATCGTCAAAAGTTGCCGCTAACGCAATTGCCTGCGGAAAAACTGTGGCGATACCGGCTCTCGCAACACCGTGCAGGCATTCGTTCCACCAGTTGTATTCGGGTATGTTCAGGCGGGGAATCGCCTCGCTTCTGTGGCTCAACTGGGATACTTTTTCTTCCAGTGTCATTTGGGAAATTAATTCTTTGATTTTTTCTTCTCTGTTCATAAATACTCCTTTCTATTTATCTCAATGTGTTTAATTCTACCATATAAAATGATTTAAAATGAACAATTTTATATTTTTTTCTATACTGCCACAGGTACGCGCTCTGCGGCGGGGCTCGTCACTCCCACTCAATTGTGGCGGGGGGCTTGCTGGAAATGTCGTAGGTTACGCGGCCGACATCTTTTACCGAGTTGGTTATGCGCGTGGATATTTCCAACAGATCGCGGGTTTCAAACGGGTAGACATCCGCGGTCATGCCGTCGGCGCTGGTGATGGCGCGTAACGCAAGAACCCATCCGTATTTGCGCACATCGCCCGCTACGCCGACGGAACGGATTGGCAGAAGTACCGCGAAGGCCTGCCAAATTTCGTCATACAGGCTTTTTCCGGACGAGCCGCGCCGGTTTTTCAATTCTTCTATATAGATCGCGTCCGCTTCGCGCAGAATATCGCACTTTTCTTTGGTTACCTCTCCAAGTATTCGCACCGCGAGCCCCGGCCCCGGAAACGGATGGCGGCAGACAATTTCTTCGTCAACGCCAAGGAGGCGGCCAAGTTTGCGCACTTCGTCTTTGTACAGGCGATCCAGCGGCTCAATTATTTTTCCGGCTTTGCGCTTTGCGTCCACAAGCGGGCTTGCCACATTGTGGTGGCTTTTTATCACATGCGCTTTTTTGCCGACGCCCTTTCCGCTTTCGATAAGGTCGGTGTACAGCGTTCCCTGTGCCAGCAGATAACTGTCCGGCAGTTTAAGGCGCGCGACTTCCCTCTCCTGTATCGTGATAAACAAATCGCCGATTATCCTGCGCTTTTCTTCCGGCTCTGCTTTGCCTTTGAGCGCGGAAAGAAACTCGTCCTCGCATATGATTATGTGCAAATTTTTTGCGCCGAGTTTTTCCAGATTCGCGCGGACAGCGGCCGTTTCGTTTTTGCGCATAAGGCCGGTATCCATGTACATCAGGTGTACCTGTTCGCTCTTCAACGTTTTTAACAGGGCGGCTCCGGCAACTGTGGAATCAACGCCGCCGGAAATTAAAAGCAGAACCGGGTTGTCTCCGGCGCGCTCCTTCAGCGACTGTCCCAATTCTTCGACATAATGTTCCATGCTCCAGCCTTTGGCGCAGCCGCATACGCCTAACACGAACGCGCCAAGTATATCATCGCCGCCTTCGCAGTGGGTCACCTCCGGGTGAAACTGAACCCCAAACCACGGCTTTTCCTCGTGAGCAACAACTGCCGGGAAGCCAGTTCCGCTGGAACCGTATTCTTTAAAACCGGGCGCAAATTTTGTCAGCGTATCCCCGTGGCTCATCCACGCTGTAAATGAATTTTTAAAACCTTGTAAGAAGCGGGAAAGCAAACCGCTCCCCTCCCTTTTCTCAACTTTAACTTCAATGCGCCCGTATTCCATTTTTGGCAGAGGCTCAACCTTGCCGCCAAGGTCGTGCGTCATCCTGTGCAGACCGTAACAGATTCCAAGCAGGGGCAGACCGCACTCGTAGACTTTTTTGTCGGGCGCGGCGCCTTCGCCGTAAACCGATTCCGGAGAGCCGGATAAAATTATTCCTTTAACATCCTGCGTAAGAGCGGCTTCAAGCGGCGAATCACCGGGAATAATTTCGGTATACACGCCCAAGTCGCGCACCCGCCGTCCGATCAATTGAGTGGTTTGGCTTCCAAAATCAAGGATTAAAATTTTATCCATATCAGATTATAACTTCTACAGTACCCACGGACTCTTGCGGATTATTGTCGCTTTGCGGTCGTAGCCTACTGACACGATGTCGACAGGTGTTTCGCAGTAGCGGGCGATAAACTCTACATACTCCATTGCCGCAACCGGGAATTCTTCGTAGGTGAGCGCGTCGGCAAGGGATTTTTTCCAGCCGGGAAAAGTACGCAGAACAGGTTTGGCGTTGTTGAGGTCCTCGACCGAAGCGGGGAAGGTCTCGACAATTTTGCCGTTGATGTTGTAGGCGACGCAGGCTTTGATTTCCTCAAAGGTGTCGTATACGTCAAGGTGCGTCATCACCAAACTATCAATTGAATTTGAAAGACAGGCGTACCGCAGAGAAACCAAGTCCAAATAACCGCAGCGGCGCGGCCTGCCTGTGGTAACGCCGTACTCGCGTCCTGTTTCGCGGACAAAGCGGCAAAGTTCGTCTTCCGCGGTTGGATCAAACTCGCTGGGCAGCGGTCCGTTTCCTACGCGGGTGGAGTATGCCTTGAATACGCCAAGCACTTTGTCGATGGCGCGCGGCCCGATACAGCCGCCGACAGCAGCACCCGCCGCGCATGACATTCCGCTGGACACATAGGGATAAGTTCCAAGATCGAGATCGAGAAGCGTCCCCTGCGCGCCCTCAAAAAGTACCTGCGTATTTTTACGGTGCATCAGATATGTGCCGAGGTCGACTGACATTTCAAGAAGTTTATCCGTATACGGCGCGAGAAAATCGAGATCGGCTTGATCAAGCTCGTCCATTTTTTCTTTCCACGCGAGGTCTGCGATACGGATACCGTCACGGTCGCACTTCATTGAATAAGTGATCCCGATGCCCCGGCCTGTTGTGCCGATTGGTTTCTTGCGCGCCGCATCACGTTCTTTGTCAATTTGAATATATTTGGGCAGTACGATATGGGCGCGGTCGGAAATAAGCACCCTGCCTTTGGTTTCAATTCCGCGATCTTCCAGCATTTTGATTTCGTCGAATAACGCCTTGGGATCAATAACCATGCCGGCTCCCAAAATCGCGATTTTATCGGGATAAAAAATTCCCGAAGGAATTAAATGCAGAGCGTATTGTTCACCGCCTATTACAATTGTATGCCCGGCATTCGCACCACCGGCGTAGCGGACGATTATCTGCGCTTCGTTTGCCAGATAATCCACAATTTTCCCTTTTCCTTCATCGCCCCACTGGGCTCCGATAACAACAATTTTCATTTTAAAATCCTATTAAATCCTAGCGTGGTGATTTTGCTACTTCGCAAATTCTGCGTGACATATTTTCCAGAGAAACCTGCTCCATTACATGACCCAGTTCGTAGGCCACACGCGGCATTCCGTAGACTACCGCGCTTTTTTCATCCTGACCGAGAGTCATTCCGCCTTCTTTGTAAATTGTCCCAAGCTGCTGTGCGCCGTCACGTCCCATACCGGTCATTATAACTCCAAGCACATTGTTGGTATAACTCATGGCTACCGAAGCAAAAAGCACGTCCGCCGAAGGCCGGTGTCCGGAAACAAGCGGGGCATCGGAAAGGCGGACTACTGCGGCATTAAGCCCTTTCTTTTCTACTTCAAGATGCTTGTTACCCTGGGCAATAAGAATTCGTCCTGGCTGTATAGCGTCGCCGTCTTCGGCTTCCTTTACATCTAACGGACAGATACGATCAAGGCTCTTTGCGAATTCATTGGTAAAGCCTGCCGGCATGTGCTGTACTACCAAAATCGGAACTTTTAAATCTTTGTCCAAAGTTGAGAATACTACGCGCAACGCATCAGGACCGCCCGTGCTGATACCGATGGCGATTATTTCCGTTTTTCCGGGCTTGCGAACCTGAGTGGGAGGCGGGGCGGGAGCAACCTCGGCGGCAGCCGCCAGCTTAAAATGAATGGCAATGTCAGAACTTTTGGGTGCGGGAGTTTTCGGTTTATATTCCGAAGGTGTAAGGACTTTTTTACCTTTTGATTTCCGGTATGCGCCGCCGTAACCCAAGAGCATACTGACAAGCGTGTCCTTGACTACATGAATGTCCTCGGAAATTGAGCCGGAGGGTTTTTGAACAAAGTCGCTCGCTCCCAAGGAAAGGGCTTCCATGGTTACCTGCGCGCCCTTCGCGGCTATGGACGAAAGTATTACAACAGGAATATCAATCCCGCGTTTTTTTCGCTCTTTTAAAAATTCGATGCCGTTCATTTCCGGCATTTCAATATCCAGACAGATAACATCCGGTTCTACACGGGGAATTTTCTGCAGGGCAAAAACGCCGTTCATTGCTTTTTCGGCAACAGTAAGGCCGGGTGTATCCTCGACCATATGGCCAATCAGGTTGCGCATTAACGCTGAGTCATCTACTATCAATACGGATATTTCATCTGCCACGTATAACTCCTAAATATTTTTTCTATAAAGGGTTGCCCAGTCGGTCTTTACAAATTCAAATTTTGTCTCCATACCAAACAAAGATTCGGAATGTCCTATGAATAAAAATGACTTGGAAGCCATAGAGTCCCAAAAACGGTTAATGACCGCGGCCTGAGCCGCATCGTCAAAGTATATTATAACGTTTCGACAGAAAACAACATCTAAATTTCTTTGTTGTGAATCGTTTTTCAGGTTATGATAGTCAAATTTAATTTTTGATTGAATATCGGCATGGATTTTGTATCCGCCGTCTACTTTATCAAAATATTTTTTTAGATAACTTTCCGGAATTCCATCCAGCCGGTTATCGCCGTAAAAGCCTTCTTTGGCGGTCATTAAACATTTAAGGGAAATATCGCTGGCAAGAATTTCAAAGTTCCATGGTTTGGGAAGAACCTCGGCCAATAACATGGCAAGACTGTAAGGCTCTTCCCCCGTAGAACAGCCGGCGCTCCATATTCTGATAGTGCCGGGAGTCTTTCTTATTTTTATTAGTTCCGGAATTACATAGTGCTCAAATGCATCAAATTGCGCCTGATTCCTGAAAAACCTCGTCAAGTTGGTTGTAATAGAGTCTAAAAAACCTTTAAGTTCTTCCTTATCGCTTTTGATTGTATCAAGGTAGGCCTTTACAGAATCCAGGTTTTTTTCTCGCAGACGTTCCTTTAAACGGCTTTCCAAAATTGAACGATTAGTTGGGGTAAATGTAATGCCGCTTTCCGCATAAATTAAATCACGATACAAACTAAAGTTGGCGTCATCAAGGAACGGTGCTTCTGCCATGTGAAAAATTGTACCGGACTATTGGGTTCCTGTCAAATGGAACATCAGATAGAATCGGGAATAAAAAATTATGGTACCAGGTACTCGGCGTGCCAATTTTTTCTCAGCCCCATAGAGGCTGGCATTACCCCCGATTTAGCCCAAGTACTGCTTAAAAACATCAGAAACCGCAGTATTCATCTTTTCAGTAACTTCTTTGGATAGCTGACTTACCAGCTCTTTGTTGTCGGTAGGCACTAAATTTCCCTTAAATAGCTCAAAAACCTCTACTTCAAGGGTTTTGGCAAGACCGCAAAGCGTTTTAGAAGGGGAAAATTGTTACCCCGCTCAATATTTGAGAGAAAAGTGATAGAAATACCTGCTTTATCAGCCAAAATTGAACACTTGTTCAACATGGGCGGGCAAAAGAGGAAATCGGAAAACAATGATTTGTAATAAACCTAAAGCCGCTGGACTTCTACCATGTAACGGATATCATAACCGTTGTCGGAGATCCGCTTCATTTCGATAATAAAAATGATGGATTCCCCGCGGGGGTCAATAATTACCCTGTTTATATTGTAGGTTTCTATTTTTTGCCGTTTAATCTGGGGGTTACCGATAGTATAGGTCTTTATCTGGCCGTTTCCGGCACGGCTTTCCAAATTGATGTAAAACCACGACCTTACATTCTGCCCGCTGCCCTCTCTGGAGGGGAAAAGCTGAGCCCTGTAGGTTTTACCGGACAGAAAATCGCGAAAATCGATTAATTCCCCATTTGACGGAGGGTTATCGTTTTTGGAAATATACAGGGGCAGACCCTGATTTTGAAAGTTTATGTTGTACTTGCTTGTAAGAGTCGAATTATTGGCTACCAGCCGGTAAAAAACACCGGAACCGTCCTGCCCCGCCTTTATCGGGCTGTCCTGAGTGTACGCCGCTTTGCCGTTTGGGACAAAATTATTGGCGGCCACATCAACTACATAAAGCTCTGCCCAGGGTTTTAACGTGGGTGAAAGCACCCCATACTGACCGAACATATATATTTTTCCGTCGGGAGAAAAGCCCATATCTACAAAAGAAGCGACATCACCCGCCCAAACGGATACGCCCGCAAAGAGAACTATTGAGATTATCAATATTATTTTTTTTAATAACATGGAACTCCCCTTATTTCACATTATCGGTATTATAGCATAAGTCTTGAGAAAAAAACGTTTAATGGATAAAATTGATTATGACATTATCCGAAAGAAACACCTTTTTTAGGGCTGCAATCGCCTTTTGTTCAATTTCCACCCTTTTAATGGTGGCTGTTTCTTACCTGGTAGTGCCCGCTTACAAAACATTAGTGGAAACTACCCGCCGCCCGGGGGATATTGTTCAGCTTTTTCTGGGGCGTCTGCTGGAAGCGGACTATATTGCGGTTCACGCTTCTTTGGCGGCGCTTGTTGTTTTTTCGCTTGTTGTGCTTTTCCTGATTTTGTCATTTTTTGAACAGACAACAACTCCTGAAATCCTTTATATTTCCTTCTTTATTCTTTCTCTTTCTTTTGAAATCATACGTCTTGTATTGCCGCTGCACTTAATTTATACCATCCCTTCGTTTTACCTGCTGGTATCGCTGCG
>JAIRUC010000069.1 GCA_031254615.1 Treponema sp.
CTTGGGATTATCGTTTTTCTTGTTTCGTTTCAGGCGCTCAATGTTTACTTTTTTGTTTCCGTCGGAATCCGCTCGGAAGTGGGAATATGCCGCAGTATCAGAAATTCCGTATTTCTCCATCTACAAAAATTGAGTCTTTCCTACTATAACAAAACTCCGGTCGGCTACCTGATGGCGCGTACCAATTCGGACACAGGGCGGATAGGAGAGCTAATCGCGTGGGGACTAATCGATTTTACATGGTCGATTTTGTACTGCATTGGGGCGATAATCGCCATGTTCCTTGTTCACTGGAAACTGGCGCTTATCGTCTGCGCGACCATTCCCCCGCTCTCTTTGCTCACCTGGTTTTTTCAGGGGCGGATTCTTTCCGTAAACCGCATTATGCGCAAACTCAATTCAAAAATGACAGGCGCGATGAACGAAGGTATAACAGGAGCCAGAACCGTAAAAGTTCTTACGGCGGAACAGCAGAGTTTTTCGGAATATTCCGCGATTACATCGGAATACCGCGGGAATGCCGTGCGCATGGCGCGTCTGCGCTCTGTTTTTATCCCGATAACGCTGTTTGTCGGCGGGCTTGCGACAGCGGGAGTTTTAAGTTACGGAGGCTGGGAAATTGTTTTTCTTGGCGCAGACCTTTCCATTCTTGCGATTTTTCTTCAATATGCGGGAGGTTTTTTCTGGCCTATTCAAAACATGGCGCGCATTTTAACCGACTTTGTCTCGACACAGGCGAATGTTGAGCGCGTAACAGACCTTTTGGAAAAAACTCCCGGCATCACAGAAAGGCCGGAAGTAATTGAAAAATACGGAGACACCTTTGCGCCAAAAAAAGAAAATTGGGAGCCGATAACAGGAGACATTGAATTCCGTGATGTGACATTCCGTTATCCTGACGGACACAAAAACATCCTTGAACATTTCAACCTGAAAGTTCCGGCGGGAACATATATCGCCATTGTGGGGGAAACGGGCGCGGGAAAATCAACATTGGTAAACCTTGTCTGCCGTTTTTTTGAACCCACCGAAGGCGAAATACTGGTAGACGGAAAGGACTACCGCGAACGAAGCCAGCTCTGGCTTCACAGCGCGTTTGGTTATGTGCTTCAAAGTCCCCACCTTTTTTCCGGCACTATCCGCGAAAATATCCGCTACGGCCGACTGGATGCCACCGACGAAGAAGTTGAAAAAGCCGCCGCCATTGTTCACGCGGACAAAATTGTCGCCAAGCTGGAAAAAGGTTTTGACACCGAAGTCGGTGAAGGCGGGGACAGGCTTTCTACCGGGGAGAAACAGCTAATTTCATTCGCGCGCGCGGTTCTTGCCAACCCGCGTTTATTCATTCTTGATGAAGCGACAAGTTCCGTGGATACTGAAATGGAAATGCTTTTGCAGGAAGCGATACACAAACTTCTTGAAGGGCGCACCAGTTTCGTGATCGCGCACCGGCTTTCTACAATCCGCGGCGCGGACGAGATTCTGGTTGTTCAAAAGGGAAAGATCATCGAACGCGGAACACACGGCGAACTGATGAAACAGCGCGGTCATTATTATGATTTGTACACACAGCAATTTGAAGCCGAAGCTGAAGAAGAAGCATTGAGGAGTTGAGGTAAACATGCCAAATGTTATTGTAACAGGGGCCGACAGGGGGCTTGGGTTTTCGCTGTGCAGGGAATTTCTTGCGCGCGGGTGGACGGTTTTTGCGGGGAAGTTTCTTCAGGATTACAATCTGCTTGAACAGGAACGCGAAAAAAATCCCGCGTTAAAAATTGTCCCTCTTGATATCGGCGACAGGGCGTCCATCGAAAAAGCGCGTAACATAGTGAGGGAACAGACAGGCGCGCTTGATATGATTATCTCAAATGCCGCTCTTATGGGGCAGGTTCACTGCAGCATTGACGAGCCTCCGCTGGACTTGCTCTCTCCTTGGGACTTTTTCCGCGTAAACGCGCTGGGTCCGACTCACCTGGTCGAGTATTTTCTGCCGCTTTTGGACAACGGTAAAATGAAACGCTTGTGTTTTGTTTCTTCCGAAGTGTCGAGCATTACGCTGATGAAACACCGCGCCGGAAACAGTTACCCCTACCCCATGAGCAAAAGTTCCCTGAATATGAGCGTGCGCCTGATGCACAATCTTCTGTATCCTGAAGGTTACACTTTCCGCCTGTACCATCCTGGGTGGATGAAACGGCAGATGCAGGACGGCACACTTTCGGAATTTGCGGCTTATGATCCGGCGCAGACTGCCGTTCATGCCGCGAAGTATTTTGAAACGCCGCTTGGGGACGAACACCGGCTTGTAATGTACGACTACAAAAGTCAGGAATGGCCGTTTTAAGGGGAAATAAATGAAAGTTGTTGTAATTACCGCTTTTAAAAATGATTTTGACAAAGCACTTGCCGCCGCGTTTGTACGGGAAGACTATAAAGTATACGTTATGGGGAATGTGCAGTCCGGCGGAATTATTCCGGACGGACTTAACATAATTTCTGATGACATTAAAGAAGCGGCCGCCGCAGTTCAAAAAGATTCAAACTTTATTGACATTTATATTGATGTCAGTAATGAAAGCGACTTGTCGGATAACTTTAACGTACGTACCGGAATAAACGAACAGGTTATGCGCAATTTATACGAAGCAAATGTAATCCGTCCAATGGCAATGCTGGAAGCGTTCCTGCCCCTGCTGGAAGCAGGAGACGGCAAGCGGTTGTGTTATCTTACATCGGCTCTGGCAAGCATAAATGAAACGCGCGGTATTGACGGGCTCGGTTACAAAATGGCAAAAGCCGCGCTTCACAATTTTTTGCAGATAACCCGTAACGCACTCGCGCCAAAGGGTTTTACAATACGGGCTTACGATCCCTGCCCTGCCGCCGGCAGTTCCGGCGATCGGGAAATTTCCGCTGAACAGTCAGCACAGGGGGCATTCAATTATTTTACCCGCAGGCGCGGCATTGAACGCGGCGACCCCAATCGCGACGATGAGGGAAACCTTGTATTCCGCGACGCATGGGGCAGACAACATTCGTGGTGATTTTACTTTCTGTCCTTCATCGCAACATAAGGCCGCACCTTCGTTACCGACTTATACGCAGGCCGGATAATCTTCCCCGCATTCACAAGCTCTTCGATGCGGTGGGCGCTCCAGCCCACGATGCGCGCGACGGCAAACAGCGGCGTAAAAAGTTCTTCGGGAAGGTCGAGCATACTGTAGACAAAACCGGAATAAAAATCGACATTGGCGCTTACGCCTTTGTAAATTTTGCGGATTTTTGCTATCATTTGCGGAGCGAGCGTTTCTACTTTTGAATAGAGTTTGTATTCATCGTTACGGCCTTTTTCCGTTGCAAGCTGTTCTACAAACTGGCGGAAGATAAGCGCGCGCGGATCAGATAACGAGTAGACGGCGTGTCCCATTCCGTAGATCAATCCCGAACGGGCAAACTCCTCTTTGTTGAGCAGTCTTTCAAGATAGGCGTTTATTTCGGCATCGTCATTCCAGTCGGAAACCTTTTCCTTCATGTCGCGGAACATCTGTACAACTTTAATGTTTGCGCCTCCGTGCCGCGGCCCTTTGAGCGAACCAAGGGAAGCGACAACCGATGAATAGGTATCGGTATGGGAAGAGGTTACAACATGAGTTGTAAAGGTTGAGTTATTGCCGCCGCCATGCTCCGCGTGCAGAACAAGGGCAAGGTCTAAAATTTGAGCTTCAAGTTTGGTGTAACCGGAATCAGGGCGAAGCATATAGAGCATATTTTCGGCAATGGACAGCCCTTTTTGCGGGTTGTGGATTACAAGGCTCTTGTTCTCGTGGTAATGCGCAAATGCCTGATAACCGTAAACCGCAAGCAGGGGAAATTGGGCGATCAAACGGACAGACTGGCGCAAAACATTTTCCAGGGAAATATCATCGGGATTATCGTCAAAAGCGTAGAGGGTCAGAACACTCTTTGCCAAAGAGTTCATCATATCCTTGCTTGGGTCATTCATTATCGTATTGCGGACAAAATTATCCGGCAGGGCGGTATATTCTTCAAGAACAGCCGAAAATTCTTCAAGTTCGGTTTTTCCGGGCAAATGTCCAAAGAGTAAAAGAAATGCCACTTCTTCAAATCCGAAGCGTTTTTCATCCAGAAATCCCTTGACTATGTTTTCGATATTTATGCCGCGGTAGAAAAGTTTGCCTTCGCATGGCACATAATCGCCGTCTTCGATTACATGAGAAACAATCTCGGAAATTTCGGTTAAGCCCACAAGCACGCCCTTGCCGCTTATATCCCTTAATCCGCGTTTTACCTCGTACTTCAGGTACAGATCGTTATCGATCATACCCCGCTCATGCAGGAGCGTTGAGTATTTGGTTAAAAAATCATTGGCTTCTTTGTTTTCCATACTTCAATTCTATCTAATAAATGCGATTTGCGTAACCCTAAAGATCATCTATAATGATAATATTGTATGGATAATAATTATCTACATATTTGCGAAGCAGCAGAGACCTCTGGCGTGCCTGTTCACCAGTGGGCGCAGATAGAGTCAAGTGCATTATCATTTGTGCCGCAATTACTCGATTATTGCAAAGCCAATGCCTGTGGTAAGTACAACAAATCATGGGCGTGTCCGCCGGGCTGCGGAACAATTGAAGAACAGAGAGAAAAGATTTTGCGTTACAACAAAATTTTGGTATTTACAACAAAGCATCAACTGGAGGATTCCTTTGACCACGAAGGCATGGCGCGTGGCAGAGAACAACATACTTCGCTGGCAGTAGAATTAAGAAAGAGGCTTGACGGCGCGCCTGTTTACAGCGCCGGAGCGTGTCCGATTTGCAGTGTTTGCGCCTTCCCCGCCCCCTGCCCTTTTCCGGAAAAGAAAATCGGTTCTATTGAAGCGGCAGGAATTGATGTAACAGAATTGAGCAAGGCGGCGAGTGTCACCTACAACAACGGGCCGAACACAGTAACCTATTTTTCAATAATAATGTTGGATTAACCTCGACTTATCGCAAAAAATACATTATGATATTTATATCAATATTATTTGACACAAATGGAATATACTATGTCCAGGAGCAAATCATGGCGGATTTCAGCGAAATTTTTTGTGAAATATCAGAGCTTCTTCAAAAAGGGAAAGCCAGAGATATCATCGTTTCGGTACAGAAAGCCCTTGATGCGGGAGCTCAGCCGGCGGATATTCTGGAAAACGCGCTCATGTCGGGAATGAATATCATTGGCGGAAAATTCAAACGTAACGAAGTTTTTGTGCCGGAAGTTCTTATCGCGGCGCGCGCCATGAACAAAGCGGCGGAAACGTTAAAGCCCCACCTTGCAAAAGCCGGCGTAACCCCTGTCGGCAAGGCAATTATATGTACGGTAAAAGGCGACCAGCATGATATCGGAAAGAATCTTGTAAAAATGATGATTGAAGGAAAAGGGATCGAAGTTGAAGACCTTGGAATAGACTGCGATACCCAGGTGATAGTGAACAGAGTTAAAGAAAGTGACGCGAAAGTGCTGTGCCTTTCCGCTCTCCTTACTACTACAATGTCCGTTCAAAAAGATGTAATTGACGCTCTTATAGAAGCTAACGTCCGTGACAAAGTAAAGGTTATGGTAGGAGGCGCTCCTGTAACCCAGAGTTTTGCCGACGGAATTGGCGCAGATGCATATACTCCCGATGCAGCCACCGCCGCCGAGGTATGCCGCGCTTTTTATGGATAATATCGATCCTTACTTCCGGGAAGACCCGGGACCAGGCCTTCAAAGGATTACCGTTCATAAATTTGACATCGAAAAAGATATGAGCGTGTGGAAGCCGTGGCGTACAAATGACGGGCGTATCCTTCCCAACAGCGACAGCAATTTTACCTCGATCGAAAGCCCATTTGGGTCCGGCAATTTGATTATGCTAACCACTTATTTTGACCCGGAAGTTACCAAAAGACATTTTGGCGGATACGGCATGAGATCCCCTATCGATCCCGCTTTAGCTATTAACTCTCAAACATTTATAGAGTTTGATTTTTATTACACCAGAAGCGCCGCCGGCAAGTATATGAAATTTGAAATCTGGTCTACCAGCGCCGGCGGCGAGGGCATTCAAACCAATTCGGGTGCCGAAGGAACGAACAAAACTCCAATCTATATCCGCACTGAAAATTTGGAAGGGGCTTATACTTATAACCTCGATTTCAGATGCGGTTATTTCAGCGAAGAAACATGGTTCAATAAATCTGTAAAGGCGCAAGTTCCGGTTCCAACAGGGACATGGGAATATTTAAATATCGATCTGCTCACAGAAACAGACGCAAAAGTTTCCGGCGGTCTTCTTATGATCGGTAATATCAGAATAACGCAGATGGACCCTGACGGGGCGCTTATTCCCGATGTTGTAAATTCAAAAAGTTTTTCGGAAGTAGCGCCTGTCAAAGAGAAATACAATCCTGATAACGAATACTTCCTGGTAGGGGCGGGCCTAAGGGAAGCAATTACACCTAATTCAATAGGAAGCCGCCATTACGGACTTTTTGTTTCTCACAGAAACCTGAAGCCCGAAATTCATTTAAGAGCGCCCAAGTGGTTAAAAGATGAGTATCCCGGTTTTACTTTTCATCCTGAAGATGAAGGACCCGAATGGAATCTCCCTGCCGATTATTACCTGGGCATCATGAATTCCGGAAAGTTAGGTGAATATAAATTACACGGACATTGTCTTGCATGGCAAAAACAGTCCCCCGGCTGGATGAAGCAGATAATACCGCAGAATGTTACTTCCGTACAATGGAATTCAAGCGGCTCATTTTACACCGCCGACAGCGGTGATAATGGGCCGTTTCAAAAGATAAGTAAAGAAACAATGCGAAGGATTTATTTTAACCATGTCATGTACGAAATGCGGCATTTTATGTCTGTCGATACAAGATACAATTCCGGCAAAGAGCGCGGTATTATACCCTTTCACTCATTTGATGTTGTTAATACGGAGATTCACGAAAGCTGGCATAGTTTTATTATTCAGAAAAATAAAAACGAATGGAAAACCGCGCTAAGGCATGCTTCATGGCTTATGGCCATGACAGATAACGATATTAACAATATTCGTCAGCACTATATGTACCTTATTTTCAGGTATGCACACATTGCTGTTCCAAATGCACAGATGGCGGAAAAATACAAAGCGAATTACAACGATCCTTATATCGTTCCGGCATACATGAAAATGGACAACCACGATAACAACGGCAGCATTGACGCGTACATAAGCGAAAAGCCGCCGCTGTTGAGCTACAACGATTATGAAATTACCGTGTACTCCAAGGCAAGGGTGATTTGCAACATGATAAGGGAATTAAATACCATGTGGAAAACAGACCGGCTGTACGACGGAAGGAATTTGATTGAATGTATGGGTATTCAGGGACATGATACGGTCAGCCCGACCCTGACAGCCCGCCATCAACAATCGGCGGCCATGTTTACCAATCTTATTGACGAAGGTCTGCTTGATAAAATATGTTATTCGGAAGTTGACATCAAACTGCCGGATTCAGCTCCCGGCGGAAAAGCGCTTGCGCCGGATGTTCTAAATCAGAAACAGGCGGATGTCATCGGCTACCAGTACGCCCTGCTCTTTAAAATGTTTGAAAAAAACAAGAAGTATATCGATCATGTAATAATCTGGAATCAATTCGGAGCCGGCTGGCAGAACAGTTATGTGCTATTTGATCATGAACAAAAGGCAAGCCAGGCTTATTATGCCGTAATGGACCCGGATAAATTTATTAAGGGACATTCATATCTTGACAATTACTTTTTCAGTTAACTGTTAATTAAATTCCCATATTCTCCATAAACGCTTCCGAAAATTCCCTGTCCAGCGCGAGATCAATAACGGTACTGCGGGCGATAATATCGCGGCAGAGGGGCAGAAAGGACGGGTTTGTCAGGCTTAGGACTGCTCCTTTCAGGCTGGTGTTGCCGCAGACAGCGGATTTTGAAATTATTTCGCTTGGAATAAGACCAACAAAAGCGGCGTTTTCAAGATTGATATAAAAGCCAAGCCCTCCGGCAATGTATGCCGTATCTACAGACGCGGGGCTTATGCCCGCTGTTTTGCAGAGAACCTTAATCCCGGAAAAAATTGCGGCCTTTGCCAGTTGAAACCGGCGTATGTCCTCCTGACTGATGCCAATACCTTCCGCCACGGGAAAGCCTGTTTGCGCGTAACAGCCGGCAAAAGCGCCTGTTTCGTCAATTGCGCCAAGACGCTTCATTACCGCTATCCCGTCGATAAGGGCGCAGCCGCAAATACCGCGTGCTTTTTCATTTTCTACGGTTGTGTAAAAAAGCGTCTTATGCCTGCTGCCCGGACAGGCGGACAGGCCGTAAGTAAACCAACGCGCGGCTTCTTCTTCCTTCAAACTTATTCTGTTAATCGCGCCGCTAAGGGCGGTCATGCCGCAGGAAATTTCCGCTCCTTCAAAACAGGGACCGGCGGCTGTTGAACAGCAAAAAAGACGGTTCCCGTTTTTCTTCCACACGGCTATCTCTCCGTTTGTCCCGATGTCCGCAAAAAGGGAAGTTTCATTTCTATTTATAGAAGAAAACACCAAACCTGCGACAATATCCGCACCTACAAACGCGGAAATTCCCGGCAGCAGCAAAATATGTTCGGCAGAAAGATTAAGTTCCGCTCCGGCAAAATGCCGCTCTTCCAAAAACACAGGCGAAAAAGGCGCTTCCCCCATAGCGGAGGGATTTTCGCCGCAAAAGAGGTGCAACATGGTCGTATTGCCACTGACATTACACCGCTCTATTTTAGAAATATCCCATTTATCTGAAAAATGCTTTAGTATACCCTCAACTTGGCTGTTAATACAGGCAAACAACTCGGCGGTTTTTCCGTCCCTCGCGGCGGCAATCCGGCTTATCACATCAGCGCCAAAAGCCCGCTGGCTGTTGAGGGTAGAAATTTCATCAAGGATTTTACCAGTTTCAAGGCTGACAAGCTGAGCCTGAACGGTTGTTGTACCTAAATCCAATCCAAGGCCAAATTCACCCATATTTTGTTAGCATATCATAAAAATACCCCCGATTTTCAAGAAAAAACTGGCAAATTTAGTAATCATATATTATATTATATGTTGTAATAGATAGAAAACGTTAAGGACAAAAAGTGATAAAACAAGATTTCCCCAAAATCCACTTCTATGATCAGGATTTTGTCGATATTTACGATAAAACATGGGCTTGGATACAGGATTGCTGGCATGGTGAGGGCGAAAAAAGCAAAATTGACGGCAAATTTTTCTCATATCCGGACGCTCAGACTGTAAATCAGGCTGACGCTATCTATTCTTCATTTTTTCTTGTATATTCCAACAGAATTTACCAAGCCCACCCGACATTGGACCTGTTTTACGACCGGCAGGAGCCAAACGGGGCAATTCGCTGCGCTTACGATGTAAAAACAGGCCATCCCGTAGTGGAAAGGGACAACCCGGAAGGGCTTGGAATCCCTCTTTTCGCGTGGGCCGAGCATAATATTTACCACAAGTCCGGGAACAAGAAGCGCGTTAAAGACGTGCTTACCGTCTTGTGCAAATATTCAACATGGATTGATTCGATTTTCAAAAAGCCGAACGGCCTTTATAAAACTCCTCTTAGCGCGACCGGAATGGGCAATCTGCCGCGCGGGGACGCGTATTACTCTTTGGATTTTAATACGATGATGGCGATTAACATGCTCTATATGTCCGCCCTTGCTGATATTTTGAATGACAAGGAAATCAGCTTTCAATACAAGCGCCAGTATTTTTCTCTTAAAACCAGAATCAACTCTCTTATGTACAATGCTGATGACGGTTTTTATTACGACATCAACAAAAGCGAAAAACAGGTGCCGATAAAAACCATCGCGGGTTACTGGCCGCTGTTAGCGGAAATTCCAAATGATGAAAAAGCTGAACACTTAATCGAAAAACTTTCCGACCCCAAGTGTTTCGGCACCCCTCATCCCTTCCCTACTCTTGCAGTCTGCGAAAAAGAATTTGACGAAAACGGGCGCGGTTTCCGCGGCTCGGTTTTTCCTCACCTGACATTTATGGTGATCAAGGGGCTTGAGCGTTATCAGCGATGGGACATCGCCAGAGAATGCGCGATCAGGCATTTGTACTTTATGCTCGATTCGATGAGTCCCGAAGGCAATCATCACAAGGGAAATCTTTGGGAAGCGTATCTGCCCACAAAAGAAGGGCCAGCCAAGTGGCCGAACAAAACTTTATTTCCAAGGGCGCAGTATCTTACTTATGACGCGCTTTCTACTATATGCCTTACAATCGAAAATATCGTGGGGCTTTTTATTTCACTTCCGCGCAAAACCGTTGACTGGGTTATTCCCAATCTGGAAATTATGGGCGTGGAAAATCTTTCCCTTAAAAACAACATGATTACGATTCTTTCCAACAAAAGCGGCAGAGGCTGGGAAATTCACATGGAAAGCGAGAAGCTGTACTATTTTACGATTAACATTTTGGGAAAAAAGAAAAAGACTCTTCCCATTCCCTCCGGTAAATGTTCAATGTTAATTGACAAATTATAACGCTATGAATACCACGCTTACCGCTATAATCGAAATCGGCTCTACCGGCATAAGGCTTAATGTCGCGGAAATTTCATCTAACGGTCAATGGCAGGTTCTTGACCGCGCGGTACGGCCTGTAGGGCTTGGGCGCGATGTTTTTACTTCCGGCCTGCTTTCGCGGGAATCAATGTATGAATGTCTTACGGTTTTTCAGAATTACCGCGAACTTTTATCCGGCTGGGGCATCGCGGACAGTAATATTCATATAATCGCCACAAGCGCGCTAAGAGTTGCGCGTAACAGGGATATTTTTATCGACCGCGTAAAGCAGGAAACCGGCTTTAATATTTCTATTGTAGAAGGCATCGAAGAAAACAGGCTGATGTATCTTGCCGTGCGTTTTGCCATAAAGCAGGAACTTCCCCTTTTTTGGCGCGCAAATTCCATGGTTATCGAAATCGGCGGCGGCTCTACGGAAATTATGCTTTTGCGCAGAGGGCAGATGGTAGCGGCTCACAGCCTGAAGATGGGAACAATTATCATTGACCAGCATTCTTCGCGTAACAGTATCGGAGCCGGGATTTATTACGAGCGCTACCTTAACGAAAATATTAAAAACACGCTGAGTATGCTGGATATAGAGATGGATCTTGCCCATGTGCGCACTGTTGTAGCCTGCGGTTCTGACGCCTCTCTTGCCGCCGAACAGGCAGGGAAAGAACTTAACGAAAACTGCCGTATCATAGAACGCGACGACTTTATAAAATTTACGGAAAAGATTCGCAATTTAAGCATCGAAGATTGCATCCGTCAATTTGGAATTTCCTACACCGATGCGGAGGGCCTTATTCCCGGCTTACTGGTGCTTAAACTTTTTCTTGAACGCACAAGGACAGCGAATGTTGCGGTTCCGCTTGTATCAATAAGGGATGGCTATCTTGTCGATTTGGCATCCGGCGTCGATTCAAATTTGCAGGACGAGTTCTTTACGCAGATTATCGCGTCCGCGCTTAATCTTGGGCGCAAATTTCATTTTGACGAAGAGCACAGCCTGCTTGTCGCGAAACACTGCATGACAATTTTTGACTCGCTCGTTAAAGAACACGGAATGAACCGCCGCCACCGCGTTATGCTTGAAACTGCCGCCATACTTCACGATATCGGCACATATATAAAAGCGTCCGGGCATCAAAAGCACGGTCAGTACATTGTGAACAATTCGGATATTTTCGGACTTCATCAGGATGAAGTCGGCATTGTAGCGAATGTTATCAACTATCACCGGGGAGACCCTCCTTCGCAGTCGGACATCGAATATATCAAACTTCAGCGCGAAGAACGAATTCTTGTATTGAAAATGGCGTCTATTCTGCGGGTTGCCGACGCTCTGGATCGCGGCCATTCACAGCA
>JAIRUC010000075.1 GCA_031254615.1 Treponema sp.
TGGATTTATCCCGCTCCGTAGGTGCGCGCCGAGCACGCCGCGGTCAGACGGAGGTACGCAACAGTCTGTTAAAAAGTTACTAATAGCGATCTCCTTCCCCTATTTAGACAAGCACCCCGATTTTTTCGGCTGCTACCACAATTAAATAATACCAGCATTTGGAAAAAAATGCAACTAGGATTTTTATTCGTAAACAAAGCAGGTAATCAATACTCTAAGCCCACGAGCGCCGCCAGAAATGTATGCCCCAAAATATGCCAGCGCCGCGCCTCTGTGCGCATGTTGGGATAAAGTTTTGGCATACATTTATGCTCTATGTGCTCTAAAAAAAATTATACAAATCTCACATATTTACTACTCTTTAAAAATAATTTATCTTATTATTAAGAGAAGTACCTATGAAAAAACGTTTAATTATTTTTGCAGTCATAATAACGCTGGCTTTCCCTTCTTGCAAAAAAGAGTGGAAACCAGGAACGCCTCTGGCTAAAGAAAAAGTTAAAATAGGGGTAGTCCATATAACCGACCCCTTCTCGGAAAGCTCCGGTTACGCCTACGCCCACCAGATAGGCATAGAGGAGATGAAAAACGAATTTGGACTGGCAGACAGCCAAATACTCTACAAAATTCATATAGACGATTCAGATCCTGTCAATATTGAAAGCGCCCATCGGGAACTTATCGACAAGGGGGTTAACCTTATCTTCTCTACAAGCTGGGGTTACATGGATATTTGCGAAAAACTGGCGCTGGAATTTCCGTCTGTGGTATTTGCCCACGCTACAGGGCATAAGCACAACAACACCAACTTTACAAATTATTTTGGCAGAGTTTATCAGGCGCGCTATCTTTCCGGCATTGCCGCAGGAATGAAAACAAAGACTGACAGGATCGGCTTTGTTGCCGCGTGGGGAACGGAAAACAGCGAAGTAACCGGAGGCATTAACGCCTTTGCACGCGGAGTAGAAAAGGTAAACCCTCGGGCAAAAATATATGTCAAAGTTACCCATAGCTGGTTTGATCCAATGGGAGAGGCTGCCGCAGGACGCGCCCTAATCGCCGCAGGATGCGATGTCATCGCGCAGCACTGCGATACTCCCATCCCGCAAATAGAAGCGGAAAGAGCCGGAGTATGGGGAATCGGCTACAATACCGATATGAGCGCCGACGCTCCTGATGCGGTCATCACTTCAATACTTTGGCATTGGGGCGCATATTACACCGCGCTGGTAAAAAACGTTATAGACGGTACATTCACCACCTCTCCATGGTTTGGCTCTCTTAAAGACGGCGTTGTTGACATCGCCCCCCTGAACAAAAGCATCATAAGTAAAGATTGGGAAATGCAGGTCTTGGGCATACTTGAAGAGGAACGCCGGCACATCGAATCCGGCGACTTTGATGTGTTCAGCGGAATTATGGAAACCAACGACGGCAGGAGCATCGGCAGAGATAAAGAGAACCTGCCCGATGATGAAATCCGCAACGGCATTGACTGGTATTACCACAATGTTGTTCTTCAATAAAATATCCCAATATAGTTTAATAATAGACAAGTTTACGGGAGGGTAGCGTTGCAAAAGTCAAAAATAAAAACCGTAAAAAACACCTAATGTGGCGATGAAGTAATGATATGAAAAAGAAAATGAGCATAGGCAAGGCGCTGCGGCGCAATTATCGCGAACTTATTTTCGTATTCGCGGCCTTCGCGTTAATGGCGTCGGTGGGCAATTTCTTTATCGGACACATTTTACGAAACCGCCTTTTGGCAGGTGCGGGAGATCTGCTCTACTCCGCCGAGGCGAATATCAGAGCCGGACTTTCGGAAGCGGAAACAACGCTTACCAATTCCTATTATGTAGTAGAGAGCATGGTGGAACAAAATGCGTCAGAACAGGAGATTCTTGACTATTTTACGACTACTACCGAGTGGATGCGCCGCAGGGATCAGGGGCTGTTTGGTTATTACGGAATTTACGGATTTATCAATGGGGAATTTTATGACAGTATGGGATTCAATGCGTTAGGTGACTATATCCCCCAAAGGCGTCCGTGGTATCAGACAGCAATACGCAGCGGCAGAAATATCGCTTATACCGCGCCCTACGAGGATGTTAACGGTAACACTATTATTTCGGCAGTACGAAATATTTATCTTAAAAACGGCGACATAGCGGGTATCCTCAGCGTAGACATTAATGTCCTTTGGCTGACGGAATATGTGCGCTCTCTGAAACTGTCTCCGGGCGGCTACGGTATGCTCATTAACCGGGGTATGACACTCATTGCGCACCCGGACAGCGAGTTGGCCGGAAGCCAGCTTCAGGCTTTGGGCAGGAGTTACGAGGAAGCCGCCCGCACTTTGCGCTCCGGCAGCGATGTTTTTGCCCGCCGGATAATCGACTTTAACGGCAGTTCCGTCATCGTTTTTTTCAAGCAGATATTTAACGACTGGTATGTGGGTATCGTAACTCCCTACCATGAATTTTACCTGGACCTGGATGTTTCCGCAGCGATTTTGATTTCGTTGGGAACTGTTCTTTCCGTATTGCTCTCCTTTATCCTGCTGCGTCTCTCTATCGCGAAAATGCGCGCCGATGAGGACAGTAAATCCAAATCGTCATTCCTTGCCAGCATGAGCCACGAGATTCGTACACCCATGAACGCCATTACCGGCATGGCAGAACTTATGCTGAGGGGGGATCTTTCCAAAGAAGCCCGCAGTTATGCGCAGGATATCAAACAGGCGGGGAATAACCTGATTTCAATTATTAATGACATTTTGGACTTTTCAAAAGTTGAAGCCGGTAAACTGGAAATTGTCCCTGTCAAATATCTTCTTACTTCTCTTGTAAACGATTCGGTCAATATTATTCGTATGAGAATCGGAGGAAAACCTTTGCGGTTTTTCACAAACATAGACGCGAATATCCCCAACGGCCTTATAGGTGACGAAGTGCGTCTTCGCCAGATTCTCCTTAACTTTTTGTCTAACGCGATAAAGTATTCGGAAAAAGGACATATCGGTTTGAGCATTACTGTCCTTAAACGGGATGATAAACAGGTCTGGCTGAAAATATCTGTGGCCGATACCGGAGAAGGTATAAAACAGGAAGATCAGGAAAAACTTTTCACAGACTTTGTTCAGGTTGACACGAAGAAGAACCGGGGTGTTGAGGGAACAGGATTGGGACTGGCGATTACCCACCGGCTCTGCCTTGCGATGGGCGGGGACATATCAGTAGAAAGTGAATACGGCAAGGGAAGTGTTTTTACAGTTGTCATTCCTCAGGGTATTGATTCAAATGAACCATTCGCCACGGTGGAGAATCCTGAGAAAAAGAAAATACTGGTCTATGAACGCAGGGCTGTCTATGCACAAACGGTATGCTGGTCTCTGGAAAACATGAATGTCCCTCATATTATGGTTACAAATCAGGATGATTTTACCGCTGCCTTGCGCCGTGAAGAATGGTTTTATGTGTTTTCAAGTTACGGTCTCTATGAAAAAATCAAACCGGCGATGGAACAGCCTGACTCATCTTTCTTCGGCGGGAAAAAACCGCCTCTTGCACTGATGGTAGAATTGGGAACCGAAGAGTACATACCTAATGTACGGTTTTTGCCCATACCTGTGGAGTCCCTGTCAATCTCTAAGATTCTCAACGGCAGGTCGGACAGCAAGGGGTATGAAAAAAATTCCGGTTCAATCCGTTCCAGCTTTCCACACGCGCGTCTGCTGGTGGTAGACGACATTGCCACCAACCTCAAAGTGGCCGAGGGCCTTCTTGCCCCTTACCGGATGGCGGTGGATACATGCCTTAGCGGTTTGCAGGCCGTCGAGATGGTAAAACGAAACGATTACGACATGATACTCATGGATCACATGATGCCGGAAATGGACGGAATTGAAGCGACAACGGCTATTCGTGAATGGGAAAAGGAACAGCAGAAAAGCGGCGTTACGCGTAAACAAATACCCATAATTGCCCTGACAGCTAACGCCGTTGTGGGTATGCGGGAAATGTTTATAGAAAAAAGCTTTAATGATTTTCTTGCCAAACCGATAGACGTTTCCAAAATGGATGAAATACTGGACAGATGGATACCAAAAGAAAAGAAGGAAAGCAGAGAGTTATTAGCAGGTAGTAGCGGGCATAATACGGACATCAATATTGCTTCCGATTTCTCTCCCGATAGTTCAAATCATCCTTCCCCACTACCCGCTATTCCCGGTGTTGACATACAACAAGGTATCTCCTTAACCGGCGGAACATTGTCTTCTTATAAACAGGTGTTGTCCATGTTCTGCAAAGACGTAGAAGACAGGCTTCCGCTGATGCAAAAAATACTGAAAGAGAATGACCTGCCAGCATTTGTTACCAATATTCACGCCCTTAAAAGCGCGTCGGCTTCTATCGGAGCGGCACAGGTGTCGGAACAGGCAGCTGGGTTTGAAGCCATTGGTAAGGCCGGAGACGCGGCTTTTATCCGCAAAAATCTGCCCGCATTTGTACAGCAGCTTGAGGATTTGATTAAAGGAATAGACGCCTCCTTGAAGACGGACAAAACGGTGAAATAAAGGGACTGATATTTAACTCTTGTGCAGGCATCAACACGCCAAACCTACGAACAGTACCCCAAATTCATTTGCTCACTGTTCACTGTTCCTTCTATACACCTAACAGTTTGCTGTACGCTTCCAGAGCGTCATCGCCAAAGTTGCCGGAAAGCACTTTCTTTGTTAAAATTTTACCAAGCTGCACTCCCTCCTGATCAAAACTGTTAAGATTCCAGACAAAGCCCTGAAACATCACCTTGTTTTCGTAGTGGGCAAGCAAGCTTCCCAATACTAAAGGCGTCAGCCTCTTTCCGAAGATCAAACTCGAAGGGCGGCCGCCTATGAACTCTTTGTTCCCATCCTCGCTGTTCTGCCCTTTTGCGAACGCGACAATTTGAGCGGCAAGATTTGCCTTCAACTTTGTCTGGCTTACAGAGCCGTCCACACTTACGTCATCGCCTTTTTGGCTTTCTGTAAAACCGATAAATTGAAGCGGAATAATTCCCGTTCCCTGATGCAGAAGCTGATAAAATGAATGTTGTCCGTTTGTTCCCGGTTCGCCGAAAATAACAGGACCTGTGCTGTAATCGACAGGCTCCCCATTGCGATTAACGCGCTTGCCGTTTGACTCCATGTCCATCTGCTGCAAATGCGCGGGAAAACGTGACAGCGCCTGACTATACGGCAAAACCGCAGTATACGGAAACAACAAAAAGTTTCGCTCCCAAACGCCGATTAGCGCGTCAAGAAGGGCGGCATTTTTAAGGATATCCGTCTCCTGCGCAAGTTTGTCCGCTTCGGCTGCTCCGGCAAGAAATTCCCGAAACGTTCCGGAACCGAACGCGAGAGACAGAACGCATCCGCCCACAGCCGATGATGACGAATAACGGCCGCCGATATAGTCGTCAATGTAAAACGAATCCAGATATGCCGGATTCTTTGCAAGAGGGCTTGTTTCGCTTGTAACGGCGATCATGTGTTTGCTCGGATCAAGCCCTGCCTTTGCCAGCTTGTCCTTTACAAAAAGTTCGTTGGCAAGCGTCTCCTGAGTTGTGCCGCTTTTGGAAACCAAAATGAACAGGCACTGTTCAAGACGGCAGGAAGCGATTACCTGGGAGGCGTCATCCGGGTCTACATTGGAAATAAATTTCGCGTCAAGTTTCTTTTTGCCTTCGGCTACAGCCCAGTTTTCAAGAGCAAGATACATTGCGCGCGGACCAAGGTCGGAGCCGCCAATGCCAATCTGCACTACTGTTGTAAAGTCCTTGCCTGTAGAACCCTTGTGCTTGCCGCCATGCACCGCAGAGGCAAAATCGCAGAACCTTTCAAGTTCTTTGCGGTAAAAATCTCCTATATCTTTTCCGTTTTCCATAACGGGCTGTCCCTGCTGTGCGCGTGACAGATGATGAAGCACTTTCCGTTTCTCGCCCGTATTCATCATCTCTCCGCTAAGAAGGGCTTTGTATTTTGCGATAAGCTCCTGCTCGTCCGCAACAGTCTGCAATAATTTAATACACTCTTCATCAACAGCCTTGGCAGCCCACGAATATTTAAGGCCTGCCGCCATTGGGGTAATACACTCGCCTACCCTTTTCGCGTCAAGTTTGTCCCTGAAAAGAAAAGCCGTTTTCGCGTGTTCGGCAAGTTTTTTAAACGCATTGGTTTTATCAAAATTAATAAATTGCATAAATATCCTCCGTGTTTTTTATCTTATATTATATTTCGATGTTGAACAATTATACCAAATATGTTATTTTGCTGTTAAAATTATTTTAGGAGGATGTTATGGCAGGACTTCTTAATACAAATGTCATTACTCAGGTTGGCTTTATTGTAAAAAATGTTGAAAAGTCAAAAGTAAAATGGGCGGGGTTTTTCGGCGTCCCGGTTCCCCCGACAGTACAGGCAGGCGATTATGAAATTACCCAAACCAAATACAAAGGGAAAGCGGCGCCCAAAGCCAGCTGCCTTATGGCCTTTTTTGACGCAGGACCGAATATGCAGCTGGAGCTGATTCAGCCCAACGGTGAAAAAAGCACTTGGCAGGATTTCCTTGACAAGCACGGCGAAGGGATTCATCATATTGCCTTTAATGTAAATGGTACAGAAAAGGTTTTAAAAATCTGCGAAGAAGCCGGAGTAAAATGCGTTCAACGCGGCAAATACGGAGACGGCGGCGGAGAATACGCGTATCTTGACACCGAAAAAGATTACAAGTGCGTTATCGAACTTTTGGAAAGTTATAAAAAATAGCGCTTTTGCTTAATACTTTCTTAAAACATCAAGCACCGGATTGTTAATCCGTTGGGGATTGTTGTACTGCGGCAGATTATTGTACAACTTCTCTCCAATGGAAATAATCCCAAAATCGAGATTTTTATAATTCCAGTACGAAAAACCGATCTCCATCTCTTTAAGCACAGAAAGTAAATCATCATACCAGCGCAGCTGGGACTGTAACTCTACAGGTGTGTACACGCCAAACTCATTGCAGATAACATGAGCATTGTATTTCTTTCTGAAATTATTAACAGGCTCAAACTCTTTTTCGATTCTTCCCCTGTTCCATATACCATTTGAAAGCAGAAACCCGTACTTACGGATAAACCCCGGACCGTAGTCGCCAGGATATGTTCTTTCGATTTTGATTTCGGGATTGCCAATCCACGGCGCTTTTTGGTGGGTAAAAAGCAAAGGCTCGTAAAAGTGAACGCTGTAGATCATGTTGTCATCATCAAACGGAGTGAGAAACTCAAAAGTACTGGACCAGTTCCACATATTGGAGCCTGTTATTATTGTTGAAGACGGAGCGTGGCGGCGAATTTCACGGCAAAGCCTGTCCTTTACATTATTCCAAATTTCCGCGGTAGGAGCGACAGGTTCGTTTAATGTTTCAAAAAGCACATGATCGTTTTGCCCATAACGTTCCGACATATAACTCCAAATTTTTTCAGCTCTTTTAATATAGTATTCATCGTTTGAAAAAAGTTTTTGCACAGGGCTTCTTGTTACTTCGGAAAAATCATGTCCGGGACACTCATGAAGGTCTAAGATCAAGTTAAGTCCGTTTTGTTTTGCAAATTTAACCGCCAAATCCAGAAAAATAAAACGAGCTCCGATTGGTTCATCATCCTCAGTAAAAAAAAGATACGAATCAACCGGAATACGCACATGATCGAAACCCCACGATTTTACATTGATAAAATCGCCCTCTCCGATGAAGGTTTCCATGTGTTTATCAATACCGGGAAATCTTTCAGGATCTTTTTCATGAATAGCGTCTATCTGGCTAAGCCATCCGCCCATGTTTATTCCGCGCATTCGTGTCATTCGGTAATGATAACAAAGAAAACGTCATTGGGCAAGATTGTATATTAAGTCATTTTTTACTCAAAATATGTTCAAAAATAGCTCGTCCTAATAACGGGCTATCAAGTCAGGATCAACATAAATTTATTTCAATGCGTTTAAGCAGCGCGGATGAATTATACGGCTTGGTAATGTAATCAATAGCCCCCAGAGAAAGCCCCTCAAGTTTATCGTCCGATCCGGTGCGGGCTGTGAGGAAAATCACGGGGATGTCTTTTGTTTCAGGTTTTGACTTGAGAATTTTTATTGCCTCGTAGCCATTCATTTCCGGCATATCAACATCCAGCAAAATCATGTCAGGGGTATTGTTTTCCAAAAAACAGAACATTTTTTCTGCCGAGGATGCAGTGGCAATGATATATTTAACTTCAAGAACTTTTTTTCCAATACTCAGATACACCCAACTCTCATCCACCAGAAGAATATGTTTCTCTTTGTTTTCCATGAAATTCTGTTACTCCACCTTGAAGCGTACCACGCTTCTTTTGAAAGTAAGTTTTATTACTCTACCTTGAAGCGTGAGACCTCCCGTATCAAAGTTTCAATACCTTCCCGGTTCTTATTGCTTATCTCGTTAACATGGTTTACCGCTACGTTTATCTGATCCGCGCCGGATGCCATTTCGTTCATGCCGCTGGTTATTTCCTGCGTTACTTTTTCCAAATTACCGCTTTCTTTGATTACTTCTTTTGCCCCTTCAAGCATTTCATTGGAACCGCTTTTTACCTGTTGGGTTATTTCGCTCAAATCGCCGGCGCTTTTAAGTACCTGTTTGCTTCCTTCGCCCTGCTCCTCCATCGCGCTGCGGATATTATCTTCCTGCTCTGTCACTGTCTTAACACTTGAATCAATCGCCCCAAATTTTGTAAGCACGTTTTCCGTTGACTTGGTTATCTTGTCAATGGAATTCTTTATCTTCTTCAAAACATCACCAATGGTTTTGGACTGTATGCTGGAACTTTCCGCCAGTTTGCGTATTTCATCGGCGACTACCGCAAAACCTTTGCCTGCCTCTCCGGCATGGGCCGCTTCTATCGCCGCGTTCATCGACAAAAGGTTGGTCTGGCTGGCGATGTTTTCCATTACCGAGTTAATTTCCATCAAGCCCTCAGACTCACGGGCAATTTCCTGAATGTCCGTCGCCACTTCCTGCAGGCCGGTACGTCCCACTTCGGAGGCATCTTTTAACGTATTTACATTAGTAGAGTTATTGACCAGCGTACTGGTTACCGAATT
>JAIRUC010000091.1 GCA_031254615.1 Treponema sp.
CCGCCAGAGTTTTTTGGCAAGCCCGATTCTGCCAAAGAGAAGCAGGAAGAGCAGCATCAGGAGCAGAAGAATGGGAATCCCGTAAATGACGATTCCGATTAAAACCATCGCGACAGTAGACAGAAAACCGCCGAAGCCGCCGAAAAGTTGTTTGAGGCGCTCACCAAAAGTTAAGCCCCGATTCGGCACGGATGATATGGGTCCGTACAGGTACAGATCGATTGTGGCGTAGTCTACCCTGTTGGCAAGGTTTCGGAATTGAATCCCTGTTCCTTCGATATCGTATTGAAGTTCAGAAATACGGGCTTCCACTGAAAGGATTTCTTCAATAGTTTTTGCCTTTCCAAGATAGGCTTGAAAAGTTTTTAAAAGTTCCTTTTTTGTCGCAAGCCGGCCTTCAAGATCATAATAGCGAAGGGTTACATCTTCCGTGTTTTCATTTCTGCTTATCAGCCTTCCCATGCCATCCATTTCGGCGAGAAAGATGTCGTAATAATTTGCAGGGACGCGCAGGGAGTAAGAACGCGAATGTTCATCAACATGTGTGTCTGCGGCGTAAGCGTCAAACTTTTTCAAAAGCGCGGCAACAGAATCATCGGCGGCCGCCAGATTTTCTACCCTGATGTTGACGTATGCGCGCTTGATCAATTTGCGCTCTTCATCGGCAAAATTTGCGGATGAAGAGTCTTTTTCATCCGCAGCTTCCGCAAATTCAGCCTCTGCCCTGCTCATCTGCGGAGCCATGTCCATATTGTCATACATGAGTACCTTGGAAGAACTGGCGAAAGTTGTATTTCCTGCGCCCTCATGTTTTTGACTGCAGGCAACTGTAATCAAAAGCGCCGCAGTTAATGTCAGTAAAAATAATTTTCTTTTCATAAAATAATTATAACGCATTTATCACTTCTGTTCCGTGTTTTCTGGCGGCGATTTTCAGGTTTCTGTCTAAAGTACACAGAACGGCTTTTTTTCGATCCGCCAGCTCAAGATAAGCGGCGTCATAGGAACTCAGCTGATAGTCATTGCACAGGCGGAATAATTTTTGAGTGTAGCCAATGCCGGTTTCAAAATCTGTTGTTAAGCCAACTTTTGAGACTGTTGAAAAAAAAGGCAGAATTTTTTCAAAGGAGTATCGTCTGCGCAGGAGCAGGTTGTTGAAAATGTTTGTCATTTCATACCAAAAAAGTTGAGGGGTAAAAATTTTTTCGTCCTCGTCTATTGATGCGTGAATTTTTTCAACTTTTAGATTTCTTTCGTCCGGGATAACCAATGCCCATATAAACGACGCGTCATATACATAAACCATTACCGCCTGCCCTTTTCAATCGCTTCACGGATATTGAATGAACCGGGTTCGCCTCTGTAATTTTTTCTCAATTTTCTGAATTCCTCGATTACTTCTTTTCGGGACATCTTTTTTTCCTGTTCAAAAGGGATGATCTTTGCTACAGGTTTTCCTCTTTTACTAATAATGAAATCCGCGCCGTTTTCAACATTTTCGATTATTTTAGATAGATGAGTTTTGGCTTCAAATATTCCGATTTGCTGGGTTAACATATTTGCCTCCTATCTAACTAGTTTAGCTAACTAGTTAGATAAAGTCAATATGATATTTTTTTTGAGGGGTGTACATCATTTTTTAAAGTGAAATTGTTGATAAACGCTTCTAATTATTCTGTTAGCGCAATATACAATTCTCAATTTTTAATAGTATAATCAATATTGTAATGCACAGTATATTATAAGCGTATCTGCGGAGAGGAGAACTCATGGAAAAGATTAAGATTAAGCTCGCCAAGCTGGAAACTGATTCTACGTTTTGGGCAAAGAACCGGAAGGTTCGCATGGAGTTCCACATTAACCGCGATATGCGGCAGGAGTACGGATTAAAAGACAGTCTTTTTTCCCTGACCGGAAATGTGTTTCTTGCCGACATGAAACAAACGCGGGAGCTTGCCGCTAAATTCAACGCAAAGCAGGACCCCGCCCATCCCGAAAGATTTGTTAAAGCCGGCCATCTGTACGCGATGGGGCTTATTGATGAAATTCTGCACTATGTTGTCTCCCTCTACCGCGAGACGATTCAGACCGACGCTTTTGAAACTGCTCTGGACAGGTTGGAAACAAATCTTGGCGAAAAACAGACGGACGGTCTTTTGTACGTTTTTTCGGAGCAGTTTCCGCCCCGCCCGGTGTACAAGGGTGAACAAAAAGTTACCGAATATCTGGACGGCAGTGAGGACGGCGAAAGTTGCCGCGCTCTTTCTATCGAAGAAACCATGATGCTTTCGCTGGCGAATCTTAATTCGGCGTTTAAGCCGTTCAAATTTTTATTTGATGATAAAGACCTCTCTCATGATACTGTCTACCCGAAGGCGATAGAAGAATTAAAGGAGCATTTTAAAACGCTTCCGCCCTTTGGTCCCGGCGGGATGAACCTGTGGGATTTCCTTCGTTCTCCCGCTCTTGCCTGCCCTGATTCGCTTTTTGACCAGCTTGAGTATATGCGCAAAAATTGGGGGATGCTCCTTTCAAAATTTATGGCGCGTCTTTTGATGAGCCTTGATGTTATGAGTGAAGAAGACAAGCCTTCTTTCTTTGGGCCGGGACCGAGCGAAGTTTTAACATTCGCCGGTCTTGACGAATATGAGCGGTTCAGTCCCGATCAGGAGTGGATGCCCAGAACGGTACTAATCGCAAAGAGCACGCTTGTTTGGCTCTTTCAGCTTTCACAAAAATACGGCAGGGAAATTAACCGCCTTGATCAGATTCCCAATGAGGAACTTGATCTTTTGGCGCAGCGTGGTTTTACGGGGCTTTGGCTGATCGGTCTTTGGGAGAGAAGTCAGGCGAGCAAGACGATAAAACAATGGACGGGCAATCCCGAAGCGGCGGCTTCCGCGTACAGTCTGCACGATTACGACATTGCAGGAGAACTTGGCGGATGGGGCGCGCTTAGCAATCTGCGTGAACGCTGTATGCATCGCGGGATTCGCCTTGGTTCTGATATGGTTCCCAACCATACAGGTATTGACAGCCGCTGGATGGTTGAACATCCCGACCGTTTCCTTCAACTTCCGTATCCGCCGTTCCCGACATACAATTACAACTGCGGCAATCTTTCGGGCAGGAATGATATAACCGTTCAAGTTGAAGAACATTATTTTTCCCGTAGCGACGCTGCTGTTGTATTTAAGCGGATTGACAACCGCACGGGAGAGACGCGCTATATCTATCACGGTAATGACGGAACTTCTATGCCGTGGAACGATACCGCGCAAATTGACTTCCTTAACCCGGAAGCGCGTGAGGCTGTTATCCGCACAATTATCGGGGTTTGCCAGCAGTTTTCCATTGTGCGCTTTGACGCCGCAATGACACTTGCAAAGAGGCACATTCAGCGGCTTTGGTATCCGATACCCGGAAGCGGCGGGGCAATCGCGAGCCGCGCCGAACATTCAATCACTACCGAAGAATTTAACAAGCGCATACCAAATGAATTCTGGCGCGAAGTTGTTGACCGCTGCGCAGCAGAAGCGCCGCACACATTGCTGCTTGCCGAAGCGTTCTGGATGATGGAAGGTTACTTTGTCCGCACTTTGGGAATGCACCGCGTTTATAATTCGGCTTTTATGAATATGCTGAAAAACGAGGAGAACGCGAAGTACCGCGCGACCATTAAAAATACAATAGAGTTCGATCCCGAAATTCTAAAACGCTTTGTCAATTTTATGAACAACCCCGACGAGGAAACCGCGGTCGCGCAGTTCGGCAAGGGCGATAAATATTTTGGTATTTGTACATTGCTCGTAACAATGCCTGGGCTGCCTATGTTCGGCCACGGCCAGATTGAGGGCTTTGAGGAAAAATACGGAATGGAGTACCGCCGTTCCTATCGTGATGAAAAGCCCGACGGCTATCTTGTAGAACGCCATGAGCGTGAGATTTTCCCGTTGATGAAAAGGCGTTATTTGTTTTCGGGCAGTGAAAATTTCAGGATTTACGATTTGTATTGCGGCGACAGTGTAAACGAAAATGTTTTTGCATTCTCCAACCGCGTGAGGAAAGGCGGCACAGAAGAGAAGGCGCTCATTTTTTACAATAACTCCTACTATGAAACTACCGGCTGGATTAAGACAAGCGATCCTGCTGTTCCAAAGGAAGGCGGCGGCACTTGCAAGGATAGTTTGAGCGAAGCCCTGTTGATTCACGGCGACAGCAGATATTTTACTCTGTTACGCGAACAAAAATCGAATCTGTGGTTTATCCGGTCTTCCAAAGATATTTGTGAACACGGATTTTTTGTCGGCTTAAAAGGCTATGAGACGCAGGTCTTCCTTGACATTTATGAAGTTGAAGACAACGAAAAAGGCCAATGGGCAAGGCTTAATAACGATCTGGAGGGCAGGGGAGTACCCGATCCGTTAGCCGCAATCAAAGATATTTATCTTGGCGGCCTTTATTACCACCTTTCGGAAATGTTCAAGCCGGAAATCATCGAAAGCCTGTGCGCGTTAAAAAACAAAAAATTCGCCGCCGGAGAATTGAAGGAGAACGCCGGGGAATTTTTTATAACGGCGTCTTATTTTCTTGACGGGGCTAACGGCTCATATGACCAATGGACAGCGTATGATGTAAATGGCGTTAGGCGCAAATTTACGCCGGTTTCCAATGATGCGATTCTTCAGGAATTCGGTTTATTCATTGACAGAATGGTAAAAATTAAAGATGCGCTTGACAGTGCGGCTTCTCCTCTGCTGAAAAACATGAAGGCTCATCTTGCGAAAGGGCATAAACTTTGCGCTGTGATCATGGCTTACGGCCTGCTTTATATGCTTCGTTTGGTGATTGGCAAGGAAGCGGAAGGGCGTCATGCGGCAGACCTCGCTTTTACACATTGGGACCTTGGGCGAAAACTGCGGGAGATTTTCCGCCGATTCGGGGTGCCGGAAAACGAAGCGTGGAGAATTACCGATATTGCAAGAGTTGTCCTGAGCAAGACCGCTGTGCCGGAAAAGCCGCAGATTCAGAAAAAAGAAAAATTCGATGCCGCCGAATTTGCCGCGATGATTATTGATGAAAATTATCTTGACGCGGATTTCAGGCGTATTTTGGGGATTAATATTTTTGAAGACGTTACATGGTTCAATAAAGAAGGGTTTGAAGACGCTCTGTTCTACACGTCATTGTTCTTTATGGTGGAAGGCTCTGTAAAAATTTCAATGGAAGAAAGAATCGACCGCATCGCAAAAATTTATGATGTGCTGGTAAAGGCGGAAGAAAAATCCGAGTATCGTTTTGATAATATTCTGGAATATCTGGTGTCGAAATCGCCGAAAGTAAAACCTTCGAAAACTGCTTCTGCCGCAAAAACCGGCGCAAAAAAAGCGGAAAAACCCGCAAAGGCGAAATCGTCAGTAAAAACGAAAGCCAAAGTGAAAAAGACGGATAAGCCTAAAGCGAAGGCTTCGGTAAAACCGGCGTCAAAGCCCAAGGCGAAAAGTTCTGCAAAGACAGTGAAAAAAACCGGTGCGGCTGTTAAGGCAAAGCCGGTAAAAGCGAAAGTTGATAAAACTAAATCCGCCAAGGCGAAGCCAAAAGCTGAAAAGGCAAAATCCGCAAAAGCGAAACCGAAGGTTAAGCCGGTAAAAGCTACAGCCAAGGCAAAGACAGTTAAGGCTAAATCCGGCAAGAGTAAACCTGCCGCAAAACCAAAGGGGAAGAAAAAGTGAATGTTAGGTGCAAATATTGGATGCTGGCCATGTTCTGTTTAATTTCGTTTCCGTTGTTTTCTCAGAAAATGTATCTGGAACTCAACCTGAACAGCGAACGCAGTGGGAACCCTTTTGCAAAACAAAAATCACACCTTGATGTGTTCAGGGTGATTGAAAGGGCATCAACTGACAGAAGAGTACAGGGCATAATTTTGAATATCGCCTCGGTTTCCGGAGACAAGGATTATCTGTGGGAATTGCGAAGCGCGCTGGAACAATTTAAGTCGGGCGGTAAAAAAGTATGCGCTTATATAAGTTATGCCGATATTGATACTTATTGCCTTGCGTCAATCGCGGACAAAATTATAATGGACGAACTTGGAACTCTGAACATTCTTGGTTATGCCGTAGGCAGAGGTTATGCGCGTAACGCTCTGGATAAACTTGGAATTGGCGTCAGGGAATTGCGCTATTTGGAATATAAATCCGCCGCCGAAACATTTACAAGGGATTCCATGTCGGAAGCGGATCGCAGACAGTACAACGATTATCTTGACGATACTTTTAATCTTACCAGCAGTACTTTAAAAAATGCGCGTAACTGGTCAGACGAAGAATTCGACGCAGTTTTAAACCGCGATTTTCTTTATTCGGCAAAGGATGCGAAAAGCCGCGGCCTTATTGACAATGTAGGTAGAAAGGACGCTGTGCTTCAAGCTATCAGGGAAATTGAAGGAAGGGAAGTTAATTATTTCAGCTTGTACGGCAGTTCCGCCTCCAGCCTGATGGGAGACAATTTGCCCTATTCTCCTCCAAAAGCGCGCAGTTTCTTTAGAAAAAGACCGCCCATTGTCGTTGTTGTCTACGCAAACGGAGAAACGGACATGGATAGAGGCATGGAAGCAGGAAAGCTGTCGCAAACTATTCGTGAATTGGCGGACAGACGGCGTGTTAAGGCAATTGTTATCAGGATAAATTCGCCCGGCGGAAGCGCACAAGCCGCCGATCTTGTTGATGAAGCGGTACGTTATGCGAAACAAAAGAAACCTGTTGTGGTAAGCATGGGGCAGACAGCAGCTTCCGGCGGTTATTGGGCGGCAATGAACGCTTCACATATTGTCGCAAATCCGTATACGGTAACAGGTTCTATCGGCGTAATAGGAAGCTGGTTTTACGATAACGGCCTTAACAGCAAACTTGGTCTGAATATGGATTCCCTTCAACGAGGCGCTCATGCGGATTTGTTGACAGGCGTTTTGTTTCCGCGCAGGAATTTAACCAGTCAGGAAGAAGAACGGTACAGGAATTACATAATCGATCTTTACAATGTCTTTACCGAAAAAGCCGCCGCCAGCCGAGGCATGGAACTTGATAAACTGGAAGCCGTTGCACAGGGCAGGATTTTTTCAGGGCTTAGAGCAAAGGAAGCCGGACTTGTTGACAGTACCGGCGGACTTGCCGACGCGCTGCGCATAGCGCGGACGTTAGCTGAAATTCCGCAAAAAAAGGCGGTCAAATACGAGGAATACCCTAAGCCCAAGTTCATGGACAAATTATTGGAAAGTCTGCCCTTGGTATCGGTCTTTGCCAAAGGCAATAAAAACAAAACAGTTGAATTCTTTGCGGATTTTATTCTGCCGGGCATTGATCTTCATTACCGTCTTGAGAATAACGGCAAAGTTATGCCAATTTTACCGCTTGATTTTATGCTTTAATGGGTGGTTGGTTATATGAAAAGTACAGTATATAGACTTAATCAATTAAAACAGTATAAATATGTTGTAACATTTGCCCGTTATAAAAATAAATGGATAATATGTAAACACAAAAATAGAAATACATGGGAAACATCAGGCGGGCATATAGAACCGGGAGAAACTCCTCTTGATGCGGCAAAAAGGGAATTACAGGAAGAAACAGGCGCAATTGATTTTGAAATTGAACCAATATGTGATTATTGGGCATGCGATGAACCTCATGAAACGGAAAATATTACATGGGCTAATGGACAAGTATTTTTAGCCAATGTTAATACATTGGGGGAAATATCAAAAGATAGTGAAATGGAATGTATAAATTTATTTGATGAGTTTCCGCAAAATTTAACTTATCCTCACATAACATATACATTATTACCACAAATTATTACAAGGATATAAAGATAACTTGATTGTCAATAAAATAATAGCTAATTTTTTTGCCTAACGTTCCGGATGTAAACGACGCTTGGGGCAGATAATAAAGCGAATACCTTTTTATAATACTTTTAATCCCATTTCGTTTACATATCTGTTACTGTCTATTATCTGATTATATTTTTCTACATCTATCTTTTCATAGCTTTTATATAATTTTTTTAATAGTTTTATTTTGTCCTTTGCATCATTTGCCCATTCGGATTTTGGATATTCCTCTATTACTTTTGTAAAATAATATTCGGCACTGTTAAATGAAACATATATTTTATTTAATATTTTTATTTGTTCTTCATATGTTTTTGGTACATATGTTTTATCTGTATTCCTTTTATAAAATTGATTTGGGTGGATATTTTTATAAAATTTTATTCCTAACTTATAATATAAATAACTCTGATCATTGATATTTATTAAAGATTTATTATCAAATGAATTTATTTTTCCATTATTTTTTAACGCAATATCTTCATTGTTACTATTTTTTATTTGATTTAATTTACGGTTCAATTTTATTGTTATTTCATTATATTCATTTTCCAAATACTCATCCTGACATAAATCCGGATGATATTTTTTAATAAGCTGTTTTAGCTGCTTAATATATTCTTCTTTATTCATACCTAATATTAATGTATTTTTAATGCTTTTATCACCTCTTTTTTTATGTTATACTCGCAGTCTGAACAGAAATGAATATTAGTCTGCCTTCAACTTTTCATCCGCTCATTCAGGCGTGGTTTACCGAAACTTACGGGAACCCCACGGCGGTACAGGCAGAGGCCTGGCCGCTCATTGAAAAAGGGGAGAATGTGCTGGCACTGGCCCCTACCGGCAGCGGGAAAACACTCACCGCGTTTTTGTCGGCGATTTCCCGTTTTTGTCCCGGAGGAGAGATTCAATATCCGGCGGATAAACTCACCGTACTGTATGTTTCTCCGCTCAAGGCGCTTAACGAAGACATTAGGCGCAACTTGTTGGAGCCGTTAGCGGCTATTCGTCTGCGGTTTGAACAGGCAGGACTTGAGTTTCCCGCTGTCCGGGTAGAGACCCGCAGCGGCGATACGCCTCCGGCGCAGCGGCGGCGTTTTCTCGCGCATCCGCCGTCAATTCTTGCCCTTACGCCGGAAAGTCTGGCGATCCTTTTGTTAAGTCCAAAAGGGAGGCAGGCGCTTTTAACAGTAAAGTACATTATTCTTGATGAGATTCACGCGGTGTTGGGAAACAAGCGCGGTTCGTTTCTTTCATGTCAGGTTGACAGGCTTGCGCTGGTTGCCGGTGAGTTTCAGCGGATAAGTCTTTCAGCTACCATTCGCTCGCCGGAAATTGCAGCCGCGTTTATCGGCGGACTTGATCCACGGGGTGTGCCTCGTCCTGTTAACATTGTCGCACCTGCGGCGGAAAAGCAGATTGAGTTGAACGTTGAATATCCCAATGAAACGGATGATCTTGACCGCATAGAAAGAGTTGGGAACCGCTATGGCGGGCTTATCACATATATTTTAAGCCGGATAGCCGAAGGTTCTACGATTCTGGTATTTACCGATTCACGCCGCCGCGCCGAGCGGCTTGCGTTCTATATCAATCAGGAGGCGAACGGGACGCTTGCATTTGCACATCACGGTTCGCTTGCGAAAGAATTGCGCCGCAGTGTGGAACAGCGATTGGCACGCGGGGAACTTCCCTGCGTTGTCGCTACCGCCTCGCTGGAACTGGGCATCGACATTGGCAGCGTAGACGAAGTGATATTGGCCGGAAGCCCCGGTATCGTGTCTCAGGCTTTGCAGAGAATAGGGCGGTCGGGACACAGCGTTGGAAAGATCAGCCGCGGCATAATTTTTCCTTTTCACGGACTGGATCTGCTGCTGGCAACGGCACTCAAAACAGCAGTTGAAGAGCGCGATATTGAAGAAGTCCGTCCAATCGAAAACCCCCTGGACATACTGGCGCAGATCATTCTTGCGCTCTGTGTAGAAAAAAGCAGGGACATTGACGAACTTTATGCGTTATTCAAAAAATTTTATATATTCAGAAACCTTAACTATGATTCATACCTGCGGACAGTGCGAATGCTGGCGGGGCTTGGCTTCTCTGAATCACCTTCACCTAACGACAAAGTGCGTCTGCGTGAGGTAAAGCCCCGTATCTGGCTGGACGCTGTTACCAACGAGATCGGCGCGCTTGACGGGAGTCTTCTGCTTCTGTATGCGTCCGGCGGTGTTATCGCCAACCGGGGATTGTATTCTATGCGCCTTGCGGACGGTACTAAAATCGGAGAGTTAGACGAAGAATTTGTCTGGGAACGCCGCATAAAGGATCGCTTTCATTTCGGCGGGCGCAACTGGCTGATTAACGCCATTAGTGCCGAAGCGGTAGAGGTAGCGCCTCTGGAAAATGTATCGGATTTTATTCCATTCTGGCACGCCGACATGGCTTTCCGCAGCCCGCGCCTGACGGAACGGGTTCTGGCGGTGCTGGATAATCACGAAGAAGAGAGCAACAGCAGTTCACAGAAAACCGATCTTACCGCGTTTCTCGATACCCAGTGTGACGCGCAAGGAGATATTCCTTTGCCCGGCAATGCGCATATTACTGTGGAAATTATCGACAGCCCCGAAGCGCAAGGAGATTTTTATCAGGTGGTGCTTCACAGTTTCAGGGGAGGGGCGGTAAACTATCCCCTTGCGCTGGCTTTGGCGCAGGAACTGGAAGAAACGCTGGAACTGCGCCTTGAAGTATTTTCCAATGACGACGCGATTCTTTTTTTGATCCCCCGCACCGGCATTCAGGCAGAGGAACTGATCCGCGCCGCTTTTGTGTCGCTTAACAAACCGGACGGCAAAGGGTTAAACTCCGGCATAAGCCACGGCAGTGGATTAAGCCACGGCAGTGGATTAAGCCGCGGCGAGCGGCTATTCAGAAACCGGCTGGAAATTTCCGGCGTTTTCGGCGCAAATTTCCGCGAGGCGGCGGAACGGAGCCTGTTGCTTCCCAAAGCGGGATTTGGCAAACGTACTCCCCTGTGGATCACGCGCCAGCGTTCCAAGCGGCTTTTTGACGCGGTATCCGCAGAAGACGGCTTTCCCATTACCGCCGAAGCATGGCGGAGCTGTCTGCAGGACATGTTCGACATGGAGGGCTTCCGCGATTTGTTAGGCGCAATAAACGACGGAAGCGTTACTCTGTCTTTTTTTAAAACAGGTGTTCCCAGCCCATTTTCGCGTGACATGGTGCGGCAGGAAACCAACACCCTCATGTACGATTACGATGAGCGGACGGATATACCCGGTCAGACGAGAGGCCGTACCGCGACGCTTTCCGATAAAGTTATTGAAGAAGCCCTGGGGGATGCCGCTCTGCGTCCTGTTTTACAGCGTGAAGTCGTTGATAGTTTTAACGGCAGGCTTCGCAGGGAAATTCCCGGCTGGGCGCCGGATGATGCTCTTTCCCTCTGCGAATGGGTCAAGGAGCGGATCGCGATTCCGCTGGATGAATGGGAAACCCTCTGCTCCGCCATGCCCGAATTACAACGGGAACTGGATCAACCTTACATTAAAGATCGCATAAAACCGATCAAACGGAATGACACCGCCATTGCTTCAATGGTACACCGTGAATGGGAGGCGCTGTGGAAAAGCGATGACGATTTGACCTTACTCGCTCCCTGGCTTCGTTATGAAGGTCCTGTTTCCCTGCCGCGCATTGCGGAAGTTTTTGGTGTCAGTGTTGACCAAGCCGAAGATGCGGCTAACGCTCTGGTTGAGGTAGAAGAAATTGTCCGCGATGTGCGGGTAAACGAAGAATCACTTTTCTGCGATCGTGAAAATCTTGAGATGCTGTTACGCCTTTCCCGCAGAAAAGCGCGTCCGGAAATTAAAGAACAGCCCTCCGCCATGTTGACTCCCTTCCTTGCTCTGCGTCAGGGACTTTGCGGTTCCGGCGCTTCGACAGCCGCTGATACTGCGTTTTACAAAAAACTCGCCGCGTGGACTGCGCCGGCCAAATTGTGGGAAACTGAATTACTGCCGGCGCGCTGCGGCAATTATGATCCCGAAAATATCGACCGCGAAATACGGGAAGGCCGCCTGGTCTGGTACGGAAAGGGCAAAGAAAAAATCAGCATTTGTCAGCCTGACGATTTGGATTTGACGCTGACAAATGGGGGACAATCAGGTGCGCAATTGCCGGCTGCTTTTGAAGAGGCGATAAACTCCGGCTTTTTTGACCGGCCGCGCGATTATTGGGAAATAAAGGATAAAATTGCAGCTAACAGCAAGGAATGTACGGGGGCCCTTTGGCAGGAAGTTTGGCAGGGGCGGCTTTCGTCAACTTCGTTTGATTCTATCCGCCGGGGTATAGAAACAGGTTTTATGTTCAGAGAACTGGAATCCCTGGAACTGAACCCTTCAAGGACGGGACTGCCGGCAAGACTGCGTGTCCCTGCCGCCCTGCGGAATCGCTGGAAGAGCGGTGCGCCTGTGCGCGGCGAATGGTTTTCGCTCGCCATTGACGAATCCATGTCAGATAACGCCGCAGCAGACCCGTTTGATGAGGAATGCCGTAACCGCGACCGTGTCCGTCTTCTGCTTGCCCGCTGGGGCGTCCTGTGCCGTCCGCTTTTGGAACGCGAAACTCCGCCTTTTAATTGGTCTGGCCTTTTGCCAACTATGCGCCGCATGGAACTTTCCGGCGAATTGTGCGCAGGCCGCTTTTTCGCCGGCATTAATTCCCTGCAATTCGCCTCTCCCGCAATTGCTCATGAACTTGAAAAAACAGAAACCCTCTGCGGCTCCGGCGGCATTTACTGGATGAATGCCGCAGACCCTGTAAGCCCCGCCGGTCTGGAAATAGAAGGCCTTGATTCGCGTCTTCCTGCAAGACTTTCGTCAAGCCGCCTTTATTTTCGCGGGGAACAGCTTGCCGCTGTTACAAACAAAAACGGCAAAGACACCCGCATCTTTATCGCTCCCGATGATCCGGACATTGCCGCGTTAGTTGAACTTTTTAAAATCCCCCGCGCAAGAAAAGTTTTACCCGAAAAAAAGATAGCCATTGAAACCATCAACAGCGTCGAAGCAGCCCGCGGCGAATACGCCCCTGTTTTTAAAGCTGCGGGATTTGTTTCCGATCGCGGCAAATTATGTTTTTGGTGATTTTATTTGAAAATTCAAAAGTTACCCGTTTTATACTGCTAGGCATTGAAAACAACTATATAGTAGTATATAAAAACATAAGTCATTTTTATTTGATATGAGAAAAGTTTTTTTTATACTATTACTTGCGGTCTTGGAGATGGTCTTGATACTGGCGAGTCTTTGGTCGCAGGAGGAAACGGAAACCGGTTCCAAATTCAAACCCCGTGAACAGAATCTCCTTATTGATATACCCCTGACCATTGCCGAAGATATGCTAATCAATTTGGCGGGTAACGGGTACTGGCGGCTTTGGGGACCCGACTCGGAAGCGGCGTATTTTACGGCCGATTCCATACGCAACAATTTGAATCCCAGAGTATGGGATTTTGAGGAGGGGCAGGGGGGCGACACCTTCCTCACGAATCAGTTTATTCACCCTTACGCCGGGGGCCTTTATTTCGCTTCCGCCCGTTCCAATAATATCAGTTTTTACTGGTCAATACTTTCTTCAACTTTTGGCAGTCTCACATGGGAAGCGCTGGGCGAGACCGATTCGCCCGCCTCAAGCGATTTGATAAATACCGCCGTTGGCGGGATCGTCCTGGGTGAAATACTGCACCGGCTCTACATCGAACTTGACAAAGGCGGGATTGCGGGGAAAATAGGCGCAAGCCTCCTGAGCCCCACAGATCGCATAACAGCCGCCATAAGGCGCTATGGTCCGGAAGAGAGCCCCAGCAAAATACGCGATGCTTCATTGGCTCTTGCTTTTTCCTGGATCAACGCCAGTTTCCTTGAAAACAACGATGAAGTAACATCATGGAACAAGCCTTCCGCCTTTATTGGCTTTGATCTTGTTTACGACAACCCCTATACGGCGCATAGCAAGACGCCCTTTGCCCAATTTGATCTCAATACGTCATTGACATTGTCTTTTCCGCAAATCTATAACTTCAACTTTATCGCCGACGGATACCTGGCATCATGGCTCTTGGCGGACGACGAGACAGATCAGGCAAGTAACGGACTCACCCTTCATTTCGACAGCTTTGTGACGGACCAGGGTTTTTTGGATCTCAACAACGGCAGAGAAAATCTTAGCTTTAATGCTAACTCACTGGATTACTCCGTAAAATGGCGCCACTTACTTAATAACGTCTTTGAGTTTTCACTAAAAACACATCTGGGTTTTTCGCCTTGGGCAGTGACGGATTATAACGGAGGGGTAAAGAAGGATGATTATTACTTATATTTATTTGGCGGCAATATCAAACTTTTTTTTGAACTACAGCAGACGAAGGAAGACGGCGGCAGGAAAAACGGACACGCTTTGTCTCTGAGCCTGTGTTTCTATGACACATGGAATCTCCCCAACACTCCCGGTCTTGATGTCAATACGCTTTTCCTTTTTTCAAAAATCGCTTACTCGTTCCCCCTTACCGACAGGTTTTCCATCTATGTAGCGGATAACTTCCTGTTTCTGCACATCCGCCCGACCGGCGAAGCGGATGTGGAATTTCCCGACACTACACGCTGGTATAACAACGCCCAGCTTGGAATAAAAATTTCCTTCTAGGCAGGGCGTTTAACACCAGTGTCTTTGTGCCTTTGCATGCAATGAAAAATGTAAAGTTATATTATAGGATAAAAAAACGCCTGCGCTATCAGCGCAGGCACTTCATTTAACGACCCGTAAAAACGGTAACAATCACTTAATTTACCGGAGCAACACTGCTTGCCCAGATGGCGATGTCGCCGTTAAGCAAATCACAAGCTATCATTATTCTTCCGCCGGGAACTTCAAAAGTCATTGACTGACTGTCGGGGTCGGACGAACTGCCGGTCAGCTTCGAGCCTTTGATTTTGTCAACTTGATTGACCAAGTCGTTTAACGCCGGTCTTCCGCCGTTTATCAGCTCTACAACAAATGATTCATTGGATCCTAAAGCCTGTAGTGTAGCGCCAAATAAACTGGAACTGGCAGACATCATATTTGCGCTGATTACGTCGGTTCCGGCAGGCTGTTTAAGGCCTTCAAGACCGTACCTTCTCCATTCGATATCCATTGGCCAGGGAACGGTTTGGGATTGCCCCGAAAAGTTACGTTCAGGCGCACTGCTGGAGCCGCCCGAGTTCCTGCTGTTTCCGCTTGAGCTGCTGCCTCCCGAACTGCCGCCACCTCCGAACAATCCGGCAATCCCCTTGCTTACTCCGTCGCTAACCCCGTCACTCACACCTCTACGGGCGCCGCTTTCCACCGAAGAGCAGCTTGCAAGCGTAAATACCAACATCGCTCCAAGAAGTAATGCTCCGATTGAAAATACTTTTCTCTTTAACATAAATTCTCCTTATTCAAATAATTCAAAAGGAAACAACGTTTCCTCTATCAAAAAGCAAAGATTTTTATCCTTGCTAATTGTCCGCAAAAAAACCACGGAGGACTGCTATTTCTTGCATAATAGCTACTATCTCCTACTGAATAGCGGAACTGCACGGTAAGGAGAAAGCTTTGTGTAAAATCTTCGTGTAACCCCGAGCTGGCCAACGACCAACCGTCCTCCATGGTAAATCTTCTTCATTTGCTCCTACGTTAATATAGTGCCGCCAATTTCTTGACGGCACTGGCAAAAAAGCGTTTAATGACACCGATGGGTGTCCTTTGCGGTTTATGG
>JAIRUC010000095.1 GCA_031254615.1 Treponema sp.
ATTGGGATGCTGGAGTTAAAATCCAAGTTTCCTTCATCAGAAATGATCCAAAAACTAGCTTCTGCTCTTGAGATTGACCCTACCGAGCTTTTTCAAAAAGAAATTGATCCGGCAATCAGGATGAAGAACAACCAAAAAATAGCCTTTATTAATGTGGGTGAGGCAGTAAGCCAATTTCTCTCTTCCTATATTGATGAGAAAGTCAGGGAAATTGATAAAGTACCCAAAAAAAGAATGATTAAGAAAAAATGACCTGACCGTCCATGCGGACGGTCGCCTTTTTATACGCTCAGCATGGGCGGTAACTTGATAGTAAAAAACCGCTACACACTTGGCAGTAGGAATTACTAGCCAAAGACAGTGGCGGCTATATAGCCCCATGAGTGAGAGTAGTGGAAGGTGACTAGAACAGTTGTTAAACAGCGGGTTATTCAGGTAATATGATACATGGCTCTGGATCTAAACTTCTTATCAACAAAACTTAAAAAATATCGCGAAAATTTCCTAATGACCCAGGAAGAACTGTCCGAAAAATCAGGAATTGCCATTGACAAACTTAATTCATTTGAAGCTGGCGTATTAGAACCCAGTGGTGATGAAATACTTATCCTTGCTGATATATATCGATGTGATTACAAATATTTCATTTCCTCTGAATCCGAACCTGATTTTGATAAGATTGAGCAATTATTTAGAAAACACAAAAATGATTTACAGGCGAATGACCGATGGGCAATCCAAGAATGCATCTTTTTTGCCGAAAATGAAACCTTTTTAGAGCAAGAATTAAAAAATAAAATACAGATCATTGATTTTGCATATCAAAAAGAAGGAACTTTCTTTAAGAAACACGGATATGATACCGCAAATAAACTCAGAGAACTATTATATCCTTCTCATCATGAATTGTCTCTCAATATCTATGATGACTTCAAAAAAATAGGAATTAATATATATAGAAGAAAATTGGAGAATTCAAATATATCTGGCATCACCTTAAAGCACTCCTCCATTGGAAAATTTATTCTAGTGAATTATAATGAAGATATTTTTAGGCAACGATTTACAGTGGCTCATGAAGCGGCTCATGCAATATTTGATTTAGATAATAGTGATGATTTTTTATCTATATCAAAATGGGATAAAAATGACCTTGCCGAAATAAGGGCGAATACATTTGCATCTACGTATTTATTACCTCAGTTTGTTCTTGACAGTATTCCAGAAAACAAGCTTTGGTCTTCTGATAAATTAGTTAAATGGGCAATAGAATTGAAAGTAAGCGTATCGGCTTTATTGATAGCTCTCAAGGAAAGAAATTTCATTAATGATGTTTATTATCAAACTTTCAAACATATTTCTATCCCTTCTGAATATAAAATAGATCCCGAGCTAAAAGGGCTTTCTGGTAAAACATTAGAACGAAAAAAATACTTGCTTGAAAAAGGTATTTCGCAAACTTATATAAATAAATGTAAAGCAGCCTATGAAAAAGACATTATTAGCGCAAGTAAAATGGCGGAAATGTTACTAATAGATATTAATGAGCTTTATGAAATTAATGCTCTGTTTCAGTTGGGTATACGCTATGAGAATTAACATAAAATCATTTATTCCATATAATATTATAGATACGTGTGCAGTATGGCATCTATTGTCATCAGATTTGCTATACAATATGGCCAAAACAAGTGGTTGTTATTTCTCTTGTACAAGTTATGTTTTTTATGAATGCTTATATAAAACTAGAAAAATTACTAAGGAAACAGATAAAAGGCTTATGGATAAATTCAAAAAAAATTTAAACGAATTTTATTCTCAGTCATATACAATAAGCATTGATGATTTACAGTCTATAATGTCGCTGGAAAAAAGAAAAGCCCTTTCAAAGGGTGAATTATCATCCATTGTTTTTGCAAAAAAAATAAATCAAGCATTTCTCACCGATGACCAAGCGGCAAGAAAATTATCTGAATTTCATTTAGAGTGTGGGTATACCCAAACAACACCTCATTTATTTGGATGGTTGTCTTATAATCAAAAAATATTGGATACTGACAAAAATACCATCATTCAACAGCATGAGCTTAATGGTGGTAAATTGAAACAATATTTTGAGGAAGTCTTTAATAAGGCGCGTGAGTTTATACTAATGGAAAGATATTCATCCTCTGGTGAGTCTCAAAAAGAAGGCGATAGTATATGAGAGATTTTGATTTTTAAAAGAAAATGACCGTCCACGCGGACGGTCGCCTGTTTTTATTGTGCAATGGCTTTACGCAGAGGTTTTTCTGTCTGACCCCAAAACTGCTCTACCGATGGACGTATATTCTGATATGCTTCCAAACGTTCTAAAAGTATTGGATTATCGTAATGGTCGGTCATGGCTATGGAACGATGTCCGATGAACTCCCTTAAAACTTGAGCGGAGAGTATTGTCTTCATCCGGGTATTATATGTGTATCGGAGGCAATGAACAGTGAGCCGTCTTTTCTCATAGTCTATTCCCAACTTGTCCAGCCCAAACCTGAAACGGTCCAGAATGTAATAATTGGCTACAGGTTTTCCCCGGTAGGAAAACACGAGTCCCGGATATTCAGGAGTTTCTTCCCTGCAGTCAAGCCAGCGTTCAAGCATCTTTAAGGTTATTTCCGGGATTATTACCGCCCTGCTCCTGGAATCCTCAGCCGTAGCTTTTTTAAGAAGCCCTATCTTTCCTTTGTCGTCAATAGCTTGGTTTATAATTAGCCCGCTATTTGGAATGCTAACTTGATCCCTGTGTAAAGCGCGTACTTCCCCCGAGCGCAGGCCAGCCGAAACTGTTATGCAAAATAGTGTTCCGAACATCAGGGCGATTTCCTCACGTTCCTTCCTCATGTCGTCAGGGCGTTTCCAGATTTCGATGAGTTCTTTTTCATCGTATGGGAATAAGGCGGTTAGTTCCTCGCTCGACAATACGTCCTGCCTTCTCCCAGCTCGTTTAAAAGGTTCAAATTCAGGAATGACTTCTATAATGCCTTCTCTTTTGGCTTCACGCAAAACCAATTGAAGGGTATAGATAATTGTATTCCGGCAGGAGTTAGAAAGCCGCTGTTCAAGCAAGTAGTCTTCTACATTCGCCGGGCGGATTTTGTCCAAAGGGAGTTTTCCGAACTTAGGGATGAGGTAGTTCATAAGGTGGCGGCGATGCTGGGTGATGGTTTGTGGTTTTAAAATACGCCCCTTGGCTTTCCACCGTTCAAGGTGGGGCGCTCCTTCGAGGAACATTTTATCCGCAAATTGAGAGAGAGTTTTTTTTCTTAATTCATCTTTTCGTTTTTCTTCGAGCAGATCCGCTCTTAAGAGGTCTTCCAGAAAAGCGGCAGCAGCGCGTTTGTCTTCGCATCCAAACCCGCAGGCTCGCTGTAGCCGGTTTCCTGTTTCATCATAAAACCAGTAATACCAGAATGTGCCGGTCTCTAAGCGCCTTTGGAAAAGGTGATACTTGCCAACCTTGACCGCCATAGTAGCCTCCTACCGGCCCTAATAGTGAGCCGGTTTTACCACGCTTTGTTGACAGTTTGTTGACAGTACCGTTGTCACGGCACTTTTTAGCCTTTTTTTGACACATTAACCCTTATGTGTCATTATAGCTAAAATGAGCTAACTCCTTACTACATAAAGAAATAGCCCGTCCTAATAGACGGGCTACCAAGCTCCCCCGCGCGGATTTGAACCACGGACCCAGTGGTTAACAGCCACTTGCTCTGCCAGCTGAGCTACAGGGGATCAGTTATAAAAACATTATTAAATTTTACAAAAATTGTCAACAGGTTAAAACCTGAAAAAAGCAAAAAAAACCCCGGGGAAAGGAGTAACCCCGGGGAAAGGAGAAATAGGAGGAACATGATATCACATTGGTCTGCTGACTATACAACCATATAGTAGATAAAAGGTTACAAAGAAAAAAACAAAAAACGCAGAATTATTTGCCGGTTTCGGCCTTCCATTGGGCTATAAAACGCTCGTAGGCGGCTATTCTGGCGGATAATATTGTGTCCTGAAGAGTGCCACGCCCTCCCTGATCCGCGCCGTCCATAATATACAGGGAATTCAGGATTCCTTCTATATCTTCAACCTTGCAGAGGGGGTCTGTCTGCCGTCTGCGGGCAAGCCCCCTGGTTTCCTCATCAAATGTCTCTTTATAGGTTATATCCTGCCATTCTACCGAATTGCTCATAAAACTCCAATATGGCGCCAAAATGTCCGGCTGCTATGCCTTTTCCGGCGGAAAGACTTGAACAAATATTTTTCCGAAACTTCCGCAAGACCTACCGGCTGCAAAGCGAAAAGCAATGCGATAGGAAGCATCAACATTTGATCAGTAAGGTTCTGCTGATAAAACGCAGGCAGCAGCTTTATCAACATAGAAACAAAAACTCCAAGCGCAGTAAGCAGCCAGATAAGCCTTAATATCGCGTCATAAAAAATCTGTTTTTCGGTTTTCTTTGTAAACGCGTAACAAAGGCCCAAAGGAAACGCTGCAAGAAGCAATGGTGTGCCAAAAAGCATATTTAAATTTTGAAAAGTATAATCATGATTGGTAAAAAGATTCATAAAATAAAGAAGCAATCCGGCAAAACCAAAAACAAATCCCGACAAACTCATACTTAGCCCAGCTAATATTTTCCCCGCACGGTAATTTTTTTTCTGCAAAAAGAAGAAAAATGCAAAAATAACACACAGCCCAAGACTAAAAGCCAATTCCCTTGGCCATTGTTTTCGAGGAATATCCAGCACTATGGGACGGCCTTGTGCTTTATAAACCGTTTCTACGGAAGTTACAAGTTTTTGTTTTTTTCCATCAGCGCCGGTATACCAAAAATCTTCTATACGTTTTCCGACTTCGGAAGGAAGAAACATCTCGTCCCAAATTGTAATGGGAGTATCAATAACCTGCCCCATCCAAAAGTTTAAAGCCCAGTCTGCGGGAGACATAAACCAAGTATGGCGGCGTACATGCTGACGAAAAGTATAACGGCCGGGAGCATCTCCGTACTGTTCCATAAACTGACCATCTGTCGCAAGATCGATTATATCTCTAATCCTTGTAGAACAATTATCCCTAAAGTGGTGATAAAAATAATTCCTGTTTTCAGGAAGAACATTATACTGCGCAAAATCGCGTACTTTTTTTCTGGCTTCAGGAGGAATATTCAATGTGTAAAAAACAACATCGCGGTTTGTATCCATATAGTTAGCGACATTTCTACTTGTTGAGGAAACGCCGCAGCTATAAAGAAGCCTTCCAAAGGCAAAATTATAAAAGAAATTTTCATTTTCAAAAGAAAAAAGCCCATAATCAAAAAAACGGCTGGTCTCCAAATCTGAATCTTCAACAATAAGGGCAATATGTCCCCACCAAAAATACAATTCATCACCCGGGCCCATCACCGCAATTTTAAGAGTAAGATTTTCCCCTTCGGCAAAAAGAGCAAAAGAAACAATAAAAATGAAAAGTAAAATTAATAACACTGTTTTTTTATTCATAGTTAAGTGTGCATAATTAAGAGATAATAATCAACAGCCCTGCCTTAAATGGAGGGCTGTTGTTCTGTAAGGTATGGATTGTATGCGGGTTTAGTACTCTTTCAGAGTATTAAACCCGCTTGCGAATCAATACTACGATTTTTTTCTGCTCATCAAATTTATCGCAAGATCAACTTCCGCAATACTGATGCCAAGACGGGAAGCGATATCCGCAGGAGTTATCCCCTCTTTAACCAGCTCATCAATTTGGGTGCGAACTTGCCGTTTTGAAGGCGGTTTAGGCGCAAAGGGCACAGGCGTTGGAGCAGGTTCGCTCTCCTGCAGGCCTTGCGTAAGTTTTGGCATTTGTGTACTCAACTCCGGCTCATGATCAGATACAGGCTGAATTTCTGCCGGAGTTTTTAGTGCGGCGCGGATACCCCGTCCTAGACTTGTATAAAGCGCTTCCCCTGTGCGGCTGCGGTCAAGTTCCTGCACATAAACCTTTATGCGCTTGTCTGTATCATCCAAAATTTCCTTTAACTGCTTTATTCGATCTTCTACCAGCGTTAAGTCTCTGTCTGTAACAGCGTTAATGTCCGCCTCCAGCTTGTAGACTTCGGTCCTGATTTCATCCAAGCGTTCCGAGGCGGAAGTCCTGCGCTTTATATACCATTTAACATAAAATAAAGAAATCAAACAGAATACAAGGCAAAAAATAGAAATAAAAAAAGATATATTCATAGGCTTATGTCAACATTTTTACCCAAACTTGGGTCGCTTAAAACAGAACGCCTGTCTTCGTCTTCTCTTTCATCCTGCCCACTGCCCTTATTTTTACTTTTACCTTTACCTCGATCACCATGTCTTTTATCGCTGATTTTTTCAACGCCCTCTCCCATATTTTGGGTTTCGTTCACCTGCTCAATTTGCTCTTCTGTTTTACGCTGATGTTGAACGCTTTGTACTGCCTGTTGTATAACCTGACTTTCCCGCTGAGAGGTTTGAGTCTTGGCAACCTTATCCAGTTGAGTAAATAATGTTTGAAGGTCAATGGGAGCTATAGCCATCAAGTCCCTTCTGCGCGGCCTCATCAGGTTCCTCGTACTTGGTTACTCTGATAAGGCCATTTTCCAAAATAAAGGTTGTAGCACGGTAATCGGTACGAACATCCTCTCTCACATCACGAATCACTATTTTTACACCCGGATACACTCTTTTAGCAGCAGACACTTTTCCGCGGGTTTGAATATTGTTCATATATTCCTGTACTTTTTCGATTCTCTCGTCTACCTTTTTTAATTCTTCAGTCAAGACTTGACGCCTTTCCATTAATTCCTGCATATAGGCTTCTTTTTCTTCGGGAAGTGCCTTGCGCTGTTTTTTGGTATTAATCAAAATTTGAAGGTCCAGTTTTAAGGTTTCAAGTTCTTCTGTAGAAGATGTTTTAGTAGCCAGAAGGCGATCCAATTCTATCTTGCTCTTAGGATCAAATCCAACTTCACAAATTGTTTCCGTACCGCTTGTCGAATTTCCAAGAATATTAGCGCTGATCTCCTCGCCGGCGCGCAGGCGGCCGCCCATAATATTCGCGCGTTTACCGATACAAACAATGCTTTTTCCCGCATCTACATGAGAATTGATAATACCGTCTGAAACAACTACCATGCTTCCAACATCTACGTTTGCATTTTCAATAAAACGCGACCAAAGCGATCTGCCCGCACGAATCTTGCCGCTGCCCTTACCGTTTATACCCTGATAAATTATTATATCGCCTTCCGCGTCCAGTTCGGCTTTCGATACAGTTCCTTTAATTTCGATATTCCCGTCCGCTTTTACAGAGAATCCGTCTTCCACATTTCCGTTAATAATAACTGTCCCAAGGAAAATAATATTTCCGGTCTTCAGGTTTACATCGCCTTCAACTGTTAAGACAGGCTCAACATTAACCTTGCCGTTTGCAATTATTACCTGTCCGTTAATACTCGCGACAATAGTATCACCGCTGTCGCCGACACGCACATTGTTTCCAAGCGGCATTGGAATATCACTTCCGGCTTTGGCAGGGAGTATTTTTCCCGTAACGGTCTTGCCGTCAATGCCGTCTTCGGCCGGTATTTTTGTCGCAAGAACCTGATTCTCTACAACGTTTTGAATAATATTGAGTTCTTTAAAATTGACACGGCCGCTTGCCTCTTCTTTTAACTGTATCTTTGTTTGATCGGTTTCAAAATTATATTTAATATAGGCGTCTTTGCCGTTAATCGGCCTTATTCCTTCAGCAACTTCTACAGGTTCTCTGTAAACAGGGTTATCTGCAAATTCAGCCAAAAACTCTTCTTTTACGCCGTGGTAAACCCTGTTTTGAACAAGCAGGCTGTGATAATCCTCCAGCGTTAAGTCACAGCCGCCTTCCCCGGGAGGTGTTACAATTATGTTAACTCTCATCTCGCTGTCGTCAACATCTACGGCGCCCCCGCTGTTGTTCACAGGTTTGTAGTTATATTCCGCTACTTTGACATAAACGCCTTCCGCCTCATCTACCAGTTTCTTGACAATATCCATATCAAACTCGGTGATATCTTTTGCGCCAAGAGCCTGTAACGCATGAGCCTGCTGCGCCCATTTGCCATTGCCGGAAGGGGGAGTAGCTTTAAGATATACTCCGTTTATCCAGCGTTGTACAAAGACTCTTCCGTCCTTGTCTACTATAACCGGAGCTGCGCCTTCCGCTTCTTCGTCAAGTTCTTCTTCTGACAATTCAACTTTTTTGACACGTGCCTGTTCATATGCGCGGATTAACCAGTCCTTTTTTCCCGCGCCCAAAAAACCTGATGAGCCTCTTTCGAGTATTTCGTATTCAAGGCGGCGTACAGACGTATCAAGCAGGGCAGCGGCTTCGTTTACTGCCGCTTCAAGAGTGGGGCCGGACGCATCCACGCTTCTGATTGCCCGATCCAGTTCCAGATGCTTTTTTACAATTTGCTGCAACTGGACAAAGTCAATCATACTATACCTTTACGGATATTTGTTAATTTTGATCTAAGATGTAAAACAGCCTTTGTATGAAGCTGGGAAACACGCGATTCTGTTACCTGCAACACACGCCCGATATCCTTCAATGTTAAATCTTCGTAGTAATACAGAACAAGTATTTTTTTTTCTTTTTCGGGCAGCTCGCTGATTGCCTCTACAATAACGCGGCGGATTTCATCGTTTACTACCATTACATCGGGATTAAGGCTTGAAGGAGACTCTATGCTGTCTCCGATTGAAACCTTGTCATTTTCATCGCCCGAGTACCATAAATCGTTAAGTGATATAATTGAAGTTCCGGAAATTTTTTGAATAACCTTCATGTACTCGGATTCATCAAGACCCATAGCGCTTGCTATTTCCTGATCTGAGGCTGTCCTTCCAAGATGGGCTTCCAAAGACGAAATGGTTGTTTCTATCTCGCGGGTTTTCTGCCTTACGGAACGCGGAACCCAGTCTATCAGCCGCAGTTCATCAAAAATGGCGCCTCTTATGCGCGTAACGGCATAGGTTTTAAATTTAACATTTTTTTCCGTGTCGTATTTTTCGATTGCATCAATAAGTCCAAAAACTCCAAAGCCGACAAGATCGTCAAACTCAACATTATTGGGCATTCCTACAGCGACTTTACCGGCTACATATTTTACAAGCGGGGCGTATTGTTTTATGAAGGCTTCCCTTATTGCGGGGTCCCGTGTTTTACGGTACTCTTGCCACAGTTCATCTTCTGTTTTCTGTTCCGGCATTCCCAAACCACCTACCTTTTATCTTTGCTTAACACTGTTCTAAGGCCTTGCGCCAGCTCTTTCGGGTTAAAATCTCCCTTCAGCGGCTGGGGCTTATTGCCTTTATTATACTGCGTCCCGGCGCTTTCCGCCTCCTCTCCCAGATGGGGCATAGCCGTAGCCTCATCAGCCTCAAAACCAGTTGAAAAAACCGTTGCCATAGAACCCAAATCAGGCAGCGTTTCCAAATCGTCCGAATCGCCGCCAAAAATCGGGGTAAAAACCGGTTTTTCAAACGTAATCGGCTTAGGAGTTTCCGTCCCCTGAAAGCTTGCAAACTCATGAGGGGCGGCGCTTAAACTTTCCCCTTGAATATTATAATCATGATCACTTCTTAGGTCTATACCTTCTGAATCATGTTCAGAGGCATGCGCCTGAGAGGTATCAACTGCAGTAGGTTCAAATATGGGGCGTACTTTGAAATTTCCGGAAATTAATTCTTCAATATTACCCAATTCCTGTGAATCCCCGGAATCCTTGTACATTTCAGGTACAGCATAATCGCCGGTCCCGCCCAATGTGATATTTACCTGCGAACCGGGCTGATCAAAGGTCATACTCGGGCTGGATTCATCCTCAAAATACAGAAGTTCAGGAAAATAATTATTTATCAGTACACGAACACCTATACCCAATGCAAAAAATACAATTAAAAATATCACTGCCCTTATAAGAATATATCCCGTAGTTACACCGGAAATAACTCCAAGCCCTATAGAAATAATTGCTGCGGCTATGCCTGCTGTTATTCCCCACTTTAAACTGGACACTTGCTACCTCTTCACACTGTTTCCGTCGAACGGCCGAAAAATCTTCGCAGCATTGCTCCGAAACCATGTGATTCCCCGGTCTTGTTTCTGTCCATACGCTCTACAATATGCTGAACGCAGATACTGGCTTTGCATTTTGGATCAACTACCATAAAAGGTTTTTGTCTTAATACTGCATGGGGAACAGAAATATCATCGTATATAAACCCCAAATAATCAACTTTTAAGTTTAAAAACTGGCCGGAAATATTGATCATCCGGTCGGCAACGCTTTTTGCCTCCGCCGCTCCCTTCGCCCGGTTGACAACCAGTTTTAACCCCATGTTAAGGGAATCATACTCTGTAGCGATAATTTTTATTATACCGTAAGCGTCTGTAATCGCGGTAGGTTCCGGAGTTGTTATTATTACGGCATCATCGGCGGCCGCGATAAAATCGAGAACATTACTGGAGACGCCGGCGCTCGTGTCAATAATTATTATATCCGCATTGGAAAGCGTATCCAGTTCTCTGATAAAATCTTTTCTGTCTTCTTCGCCAAGGTTTGCAATCTGTGAAAAGCCGGAAGCGCCTGCCACAATGGAAATGCCGTATTCCGTTTCAACCAGAATTTCACGGACCGTTTTTTGCTTTTTAATGACATGGTACAGGTTGTATTTTGGGATCATGTTTAGCATAACGTTTACATTGGCAAGTCCCAAATCCGCATCCATGACAATTACTTTTTTTCCGATTCTTGCAAAGGCAAGCGCCATATTTACGGAAAGGTTAGTTTTTCCTACGCCGCCCTTGCCGGAAGTTACGGTTATTATGCGCGGCTTATCGGCGGCTTTTACATTTGTCTTTGCGGCAGAAGCTGGTCTTGACGAAGCCGCGCCTTCTTTTTTGCGCCTCATTATTTCCCGTAATTTTTCAGCCTGATCTTCCATAATAACCTCACTTATTGGAAGTTAACCAGAAACTGCGTACCAAAGATACGGGGTTTATGGTTAACTTCCTTATAAAATTCGCAGTTTGCTTACCTATGGTATGCAAACTGCAGGTCTTGTTTGGGAACCAACCGGGTTCCCAAACAAGACCCTATCTCCACTTAAAATTGTCAGCTTCACCCGAAGGGAAGCGCGTTTCAATTTTTTCCCTGTCCACCTTGAAACCTTCAAGATTGATAAGAAAACGCACTACGCTCGCTTTCCTGATATCAACAGGGACGGTCTGCCCGTCTGTAATATACGAAATAGATTTTTTCTTTGCGGCAAGGGCGGATATTATATTGCCGATACGGTCTGTCTCGTCCAGCTTTGTAAGTATTACGGATTTGTAATTAAAAGGTTCAAACTGCCGCAGAATGTCCTCTATATCGCTGGTTTTAGTCCCTGCCGAAAGAACCAGATGATAATCCGCACTTCTGCCGCAGCCGTCAAGAATCTCTTTCATTTCACCTAACTTGGCCGCGTCCTTTGGGCTTTTTCCTATAGTGTCAACCAGAAAAAGATCGACATACTCCGAATGAAGCGCGATTTCCTTTCTTAATGTCATTTTGCTGTCCGCGCTTGATACCGGTATCTGCATAATATTGCCGATTGATTCAAGCTGCTCTTTTGCACAAATACGGAAAGCGTCAATCGTTATCATCCGCACTTCAATTGCCGGAATTTCATCCGTTCCTATCCCGTAGATTGCCGCAAGTTTTGAAATCGTGGTTGTCTTGCCTACGCCGGTCGGACCTACAAGAACCATGATCCTCGGTTTTCGCATAACTTCGTCTTCTTTATAAATGCTGATGCTCTCCCCTATCCATTCAAGCATTTTCTCCTGTACCGCGTCAGGATCATCCAGTGTTTCAAAGGGCATCTCTTTTCTAAGCCTTTCCAGAATCCCTGCGGTATATTTTTCGGAAAAATCATTTATCTTAAGCAGTTCTGCGGCGCGGGCAAATGCGGGATGTTCTTCCCTGCCGCCGGAATTAATTTTGTCTTTTATTTCATTTAAGGAATTCAGAATTTGCTGCGCCGCGTCCCTGGTATTTACAATACCAGTATTTACAATACCAGTATTTACAATATCGTTATTGGAAGTACCTGTATTTGCAAGCGATTGTTCATAGCTTTTTCCTGCTGCGGCAATAACTTTTCTTTTTTCCTCTTCAAGGCTCGCCGGATTTGCAGTTTCATATATCCGATTTCCCCATGACGGACTCTTAGAAAGCGTCGGTGAGAAATAAAATCCTACTTCAACGCCGGGCTTTGAAAAAAAGCCCATAAAACCGCCAATCTTAATTTCTTTTTGGCTGAAGACATGAAAAGGGCGATTGTATTTTTCGGCAATTCTCAGCTCGCAATCCATTCGGCTTAACCCTTTCTCATAATACATTTCCATAATTATTGCTCCGTTGAATTATTTTCTACCCGTATTATTCCCACCGCTTCCGGGATAACTTCCGGCACTATTTCGGGGACGGACAACACTGCCAAATCCGGCAATTCGCGATCGGTTGAATTCTTGACAAGGAAACGCGCCTGTTCCGAACAAAGAACAACAGGCATCCAGCCCTTTTCCTTGACTGCCGCAACAGCTTTGCTGACGGCATTGATCCACATCTTATGAGAGGGAGGATCCAAAGCGGATATAATCCCGGAGGGCGTTTCGTATTTACTGTCGATGATTTTTTGTTCGAGAGCGGGATCAATCGTAAGGACGCGAAGTTTGCGGTCATCATCGGCATACTGACTGCATATCTGACTGGCAAGGGCCTGACGGGCTTTTTCCGTAAGAAACCAGATATTTTTGGATACGGGCGCGTAATCCGCAATGGACTCCAGAATAGAGACCATGTTGCGGATGGAAACTCTTTCGCGTAACAGACCGTGGAGAATCTTCTGAATTTCCGTAATCCTTAAACCCTTGCCCTCCCTTAAAACTTCTTCAACAACAGCCGGGTATTCTTTGCGCAGAGTGTCCAAAATCGCCTGCGTGTCCTGAAGCCCGAGAATCTCCGCGGCATGGCGGCGGATAATTTCTGTTAAATGAGTCGCGATGATTGAAGGCGGGTCTACAACCGTATAGCCGCAGCGTTCCGCTTCGTCGCGTTTTTCCTGCTCTATCCAAATCGCGGGAAGCCCAAAAGCGGGGTCTACTGTTTTTTCGCCCGCCATTTCGGTTGTTACGGCTCCGGGGTTTATGCAAAGGTAGTACCCTATGCGGATTTTGCCCCTTCCGGAATCTACTCCCTTAATCTTAAAGCAGTATTCCGAAGGCTCTAATATTGAGTTATCAATGATCCTTACCTTTGGAATAACAAGACCAAGATCGAGAGCGGACTGCCGCCTGACACCCTGCACCCTTTCCAGAAGTTCCGCGCCTTTTTCTTTTTCAACTAACGGAACAAGCCCGTAACCCAACTCCAAAGAAAGGGCATCGAGAGGAACAACAGGAGAAATTTCCCCTGCTTTTTCATCTTTTCGATCCTTGGTCTTTGTCATCATCTCGTTAAAACTCGCCGCCTTTTTCTCCTGTCTTCCCATTCTGAACGCGTGAACGGCAACGAGCGCCGCCATGGGAAGAAGAACATACCACGGAAAGCCGGGCAAAACCGAAAGAAACACAAGAACCCCGGCGCAGATCCAATAGATGATCGCGTGACGGTAGAAAATCTGCTCCATTACCTGCTCCGGCAGATTACCGGATGCGGCGGCCCTTGTTACGACAATACCCATTGCTGTAGAAATTAACAGCGCGGGAAACTGAGAAATAAGTCCGTCTCCGATTGCAAGACTTACATAATTGTTAGCCGCAATTGCCCACGGCTCGCCGTGAAGCGTCATCCCTATAATGATGCCGCCAAGTACATTTATTACGGTTATAAGAATTCCTATTTTTACATTTCCGGAAATAAATTTACTTGCTCCGTCCATTGCCCCGTAAAAATCAGACTCTTTTTGAATTTGCGCTTTTCTTTTTTGGGCTTCTTCCTCTGAGATAGAACCGGAACTGTATTCGGTTTCTACAGCCATCATCTTTACCTGCATACTGTCCAATGTAAAACGCGCCGCAACTTCCGAAACACGGGTCGCGCCCTTGGTAATTACAACAGCCTGAACCGCGATTATTATAATAAAGATAATAAATCCGATAACAATGCCTTCGCTTCCGCCAGATCCTACTACAAAAGAAGAAAACGCCCTGACCATTCTGCCGTCAAAACGCACTCCGTCACGCAAAATAAGCCGTGTGGAAGAAACGTTCAAAGCAAGGGAAAAAACCGTCGCAACAAGCAGCATTGTCGGGAAAAGGCTGAATTCGGTCGGCTTTTGAGTATAAAGCACGATAAGCAGAACCAAAAGCGAAAGCATAAGGTTAACCGCCATAAGCATATCAAGTAAAACTGTCGGCAGTGGGAGAATCAACATAATTACTATTACAATTACCGCCGTTGCCGGAAAGCTTTCCCGAAGAAAGCCGGATACGCGAGACGCTGATCCTTCTGTGCCTAAGGCTGCATCAGCCATTTATACCTCCCATTACGCGCTAAGCCTCCTGCGCCGGTCTTCGTTCACATACCAGACCTTGCTTAATATTACCGCTACCGTATTCCAATACGCGTGGGGGATAATTTCCCCCACTTCTGTTTCGCGGTACAGCGCCCACGCGAGCGGCTTGTTTTCCACTAACGGAACATCATGCTCCTTCGCAATATTCCTGATCCTTGCGGACATTTCATCGGCGCCCATAGCGACAACCATCGGGCCCGCCATAGAGCGCTGATCGTACTGAATAGCAACAGCAAGGTGGGTCGGGTTTGTAACTACCACATCCGCTTTTGGAACTGCGGTTCCGATATTCTGCCTTAGCAGCTCACGGAAACGGCTGCGTATTCTGCCCTGTACCTGCGGGTCGGCTTCATACATTTTCATTTCTTCTTTTATCTCGTATCTTGTCATCCGGTTACGTTCCCGAAAACGCCAGCGCTGGAACATATAATCCGGTATCGAAAGTACGAGTAACAAAAGAGCCGAGATAACCAGCATCTTAATCGCGATTGAAGCTACCGTAGTAAGTCCTACCCAGACATCTGTCTTTTGTAGATTGAGCAGTTTGTCTTTTTCCGAATATATCAAAATAAACGCCACAAACCCGATAATCGCCATTTTGGCAATTGATTTTATAAAATTGTAAATCCCGTCTACAGAAAAAATACGTTTAAAATACTGCCCTATCTTTGGAAGCACCTTTGAAAAATTAGGGACAAGCGGCTTTGTTGTAAACAGGAAGCCGACCTGCACCATGTTTGAAAAAATCGCCGAAAATACAGCAACTGTTAAAATCGGCCAGATAAGCCGCGCAAAATACCGCAAGAAAACTGCAAGAAGAACCCCATCCTTTGTCGGGTCTAATTCGACGGCGCGCAGGAAAAAGAAGCGTACCATCTCTACGCAGGTACGCAGCATTGAAGGCGCAAGGAACAACAACAACAGCGCAGGCAAAAACAGCCCTATCGCGCCCACAAGTTCCTGACTTTTTACAACCTGCCCTTCTTCACGAAGACGCTGGAGTTTATGCTCGGTAGGTTCTTCAGTTTTGCCGGGCGCATCTTCATCGTCGTCTGCAAACCACTGAAGGTGGATGGTGGGGAACAGTGAACAGTTAGCAGTGAACAGTGAACAATGAGCAATGAGCAATGAGCAATGAGCAGAGCCGGGGAATAAATTAGAAGAGACTTTTCCTAATTCCCAACTCCCAACTCCCATCTCCCTACTCCCTATACTCATATTCCGCCTCCGGCTGTTATTTGGCGGCCTATTTGCGTGTACAGGGTTTCTATAGTTTTAAAACCGGAATCAATCACACGGGCAAAGACTTCTGTCATAAAGGGAAGCGAAGCATAAATAAGGATAAAGGCAACTGAAATTGAAATTGGGAAACCTTCCGAAAGAATATTGATCTGCGGCGCCGCTTTGGAAATAAGCCCTGTTGTAAGAGACGTTAAAAACAGAGTGCCAAGAATCGGCAGGGAAATAATCATAGCGTCCATGAACAGCCGCGAAAGACCGGAAACAATCATTGTAACAACAGGCTCTCTGCCTTCGATTAGGGATATAATGTTGATAGTTTGCACAGAACGCCAGAAACCTTTAAAAAGCATATGAAAGCCGCCAATTGTTACAAAAATCAACATAGACACAAGATTTAGGTATTGACCCATCAGCGGATTTTCAATTTGCGACAGTGGATCGAAAGTTTCTGACGCGCCAAAACCCATCTGTAAAGAGAAAAATTGTCCTGCGGTAGAAAAAGCGGCAAAAACAACCATCATAAAAAAACCGATAATAAGGCCGATTATTCCTTCTCCGATAATCAGCAGGAAAAAGCGCAGACTGAATGTTTCGTTGCGCAAATCGCTCAAAGCGCCGCCGGGCAAAGTAACCAAACCGGACGGAGAATTTGCCGCCATAAAAATTTCCGCTGTCGGAATAACGGCAAAAGCGACAAGACCTGCAAGAGAAATTTTTGCCACCTGCGGAATTGCCTCTGAAGAAAGGAGAGGCGCAACTTCTATCATGGCAAGCGCTCTTGCGGCTATCAAAAGAAATACCGGACCAAAGAGAAGAATATTTTGCAGAACAGCATTATCTACCATTATCCCCTGCCCTACCTCGCCATATCCGGAATTCGCCTGAACAACTCTATCGTATACTGTCCAAGTGAGGTAAACATCCAACCGCCCAAAATAGCAAGAACCAGAAGAATAACAAGCACCTTAGGTACAAAAACTAAAGTCTGCTCCTGGATGGAAGTGGTCGCCTGCAATATCGCTACAACCAAACCTATCACCAATGCGGAGATTAAAAGAGGAGCTGCGATAATTATTACTTGAAACACTCCCTGACGTAAGATGTTTGTTATGTCACCAATACTCATTTTAACCTCAATTCAAGCGGTGTAAGCCGCTAATAAAATGAACGAACAAGCTGACCCGTTAAAAGCCCCCATCCGTCTACCAAAATAAAAAGAATCAATTTGAACGGCATGGATATCATTACAGGCGGAAGCATAATCATACCCATCGACATAAGAGCGCTTGCCACTACCATGTCAATTACAATGAACGGAATAAACAGTAATATTCCGATTTTAAACGCTATGGTAAGTTCATTAAGAATGAACGCGGGAATCAATACATAAGTTGGAACATCCTCAAAAACATTTGGCCGGTCAAGACCGCGCATATTCATAAAAAGCAGAAGATTCTTCTGCCCACTGGTAAGTTTCCCATCACGGCTTCTTGCCATCTGAGACCACATAAACCGCCTCAACGGATTTTCCGCTTCTTTGTAAGCTTCCTGCACGGAAAGTTCCCCTGCCGAAAGCGGTTTGATTGAATTATTATAAATTGTGTCAAAAGTAGGCCACATGATAAATACAGTTAAAAAAAGGGAAATCCCCAAAATTACCTGATTGGGCGGAACCTGCTGCAACGAAAGAGCGCGTTTTATAAAATCCAAAACTATGGAAACCCGCAAAAAACTTGTCATCAAAATAATGATGCTTGGCGCAAGGGAAAGGACTGTTAGCAGCAACAACAACTGCAAAGAAAACGCCACTTCCTGTCCGCCGGAGGGGTTACGGACAGTCAAGTCGATAAAAGGAATCACCGGGGGGGGCGGCGGAGTTTGTATATTCATTGTCCCCTGCACAGACATATCAGGGAACGGCTGCGGCTGCGACGAGGCTTGCGCGTTAGCTGAAATGGGCAAAAGCAAAAATAAAACTGTTAAAAGCAACGGAATGCTCAAAGATTTAAACAGCGCCATCACAGCCCCTTGAGCCTTTCGCGGCGCTTGCGGATATCTTCTGCGCCGGAAGCGCGGTTTTCCGCAGGCAAACCAAGGCGGCGCAGCATTGACATAAAATCAGGGAAACGCCCTTGCTGGTTTGCGCTTTTTCTTGAATCTTCCAACAGCATTGCGTCAATTATGTCCTTATCATCTACTTCGCCGATAAGATTTACTCCGCCGTCGCTTGATCCCAAAATCCACGCTTTGCTGCCGACAGAAACAATATGTGCATAACGATTCGCCCCAAGATGAGCGGTAGCCAAAATTTTAAGGAAAGGGTCTTTTGTTACAGTCTGTTTGGAAGAACGCTTGATAAAAAAGACAATACCGTACACTGCGGCGGCGCAAAGAGCGAGGACCAGCAGCATTTTGATAATCGGCCAAACGGATGAACCTGTTGATAAAGACAGGTCTTCATCCATATCTCCAAAAAGAAAAGTCTGTTCGGCAGGGCGAAGACTATCTTCCTCAGGGAAAAGAATATCCTCCGTTGCCGAAGGCTCTTGTTGAGCAGAGATCGATTGAATTTGGATTAAAAACCCCGCTACCAGAAGAAGCAAGGCAAATACAGATAATTTCAGTTCTTCCCCTCCCAAGTCAAAACCGATTCTATAAAATTTTACCTTAATTAAGGAAATTAATCAACAAAAAAACACATATTTCTTTGTTTTTGGAGGAAAATACGGATAAAAAACAAGCCGATTACAGGTTTTTTCCTATTCCATTGCTAATTGCTCATTGTACAGCCGCAAGTCCAAGTTTGATATCTTCAATGATGTCGTCTACATTTTCAAGACCGACGGAGAGGCGCACCATACCCGGATTAACTCCTGCGGCAATAAGCTGCTCCTCGGTGAGTTGGCGGTGCGTGGCGCTTGCGGGGTGAAGCACACAGGTACGAATGTCGCACACATGAACTTGATTGGAAGCAAGTTTCAGGCTGTCCATGAAGTTGACGGCATTGGCGCGGCCGCCCTTTATAACAAGCGAGATAACGCCGCTGGCGCCGGAAAGGTACTTCTGCGCGAGCTTGTAACTTTTGTCACCGGGAAGTCCGGGATAGGCAATAGATTCAATCTTGCCGCTTTCCTTCAGGAACTGGGCAACTTTTTGCGCATTTTGGCAGTGACGTTCCATGCGAAGCGCAAGAGTTTCAAGACCGAGGTTGAGAAGGAATGCCGAATGTGCGGAAGGATACGCGCCCAAATCCCGCATTAGCTGCATACGCGCTTTTATAATATACGCAAGATCGCCGTAAGCTTCGGTGTAGATTGTACCGTGATATGACTCATCCGGCTCTGTAAATCCGGGGAAGTTTCCGTTTTTCCAGTTGAATTTACCGGAGTCCACAATTACCCCTCCTACCTGAACAGCATGGCCGTCCATGTATTTTGTGGTCGAGTGTGTTACAATATCAGCCCCGAACTCAAAAGGTCTGCAAAGGATCGGAGTTGCAAAGGTGTTGTCCACGATTAAAGGAACGCCGTGAGTATGGGCGCACTTCGCGAACTTTTCAATATCTAGCACGCACAACGCGGGGTTCGCGATGGTTTCGGAAAAAACAGCCTTTGTGTTTGGCTTGAACGCGGCGTTAATGGCATTTTCATCCGCCTGCGCATCTACAAAAATACACTCAATTCCGAAATTGTTTTGCAAAGTAACCGCAAAAAGATTGATAGTACCGCCGTAGATTTGTGAGGTGCAAATAAAACTGTCCCCGGCTTTTAAAATGTTCAGCAGAGAAATAAAAGACGCGGCCTGTCCCGATGACGTACAAAGAGCGGCTTTTCCTCCTTCCAAATCCGCTATCTTGGCTTCAACAGCCATGACTGTGGGATTTTCAAAACGGGAATAAATTAAAGCCTTGGTTGGATCATCAAAAACCGCGCCGACATCATCGGTGGAATCAAATACATAGGTGGTACTCTGCACGATCGGAACTACTCTGGGTTCCGTGTTTTTTGGTGAATAACCCGAGTGCAGACATTTAGTTTCTATTTTCATTTTTTACCTCTTGGTAATTTATATCATATTTGAATGTGAAGCGTAAATACTAAAATGAAAAAGGAATTAAGAATGTCTTTTCAACACTCCTAATTCCTTAATCTCTGACGGTTTTATTTTACTAAACTTATCGGCGCTGAAACTCAGCTATACCCCATGTCGTTAATTCGTTCCATTGGCGACACAATCTCGGTTACGCGGACGCCGAAGTTTTCATCAATTACTACAACTTCGCCCTTGGCTATAAGTTTATGGTTAACAAGAATATCTACAGGCTCACCGGCAAGTTTGTCCAGCTCAATAATAGTACCTTCGCCCATGCCCAATATTTCTTTGATAAGTTTACGGGTGCGGCCAAGTTCTACGGTCATCTCCATGGAGACATCCATAATCAGACCGATATTACCAGCTTCGTGCGGACCAAACTTTGGCTGCATTAGATTGGGAAATTGCACAGCCTGTACATTTGTAGGGCCCATGGGCGACATACCGCCTCCCATCCCCATGCCTGACATTCCCATGCCTGACATTCCCATGCCTTGCATTTGCATACCTTGCATTCCCATACCTGGCATCTGCATGCCTCCCATTCCCATTCCCTGCATCTGCATGCCTGGCATTTGCATGCCTGGCATCTGCATGCCTGGCATCTGCATTCCACCCATACCGGATGATCCCGCGATACCATTTAAGCCGATAGAAATATCGGCAGACGGCGCAGAACCTAAGATTTCCCACATTTTATGAGGGAGTCCGTCCCCCAAATTAACTTCATAGCTCATAACAGCAAAATCACCTGCCGGAATGGCAGCTGCCGCCTTGGGTACATTCGCCGCTGTCGGAGATGCCGCCGCTATGGATTTATTTCCTGTTTTATCGGTCAAAGATGTAATTTGAGTTCCCACCATCTGGGAAACCACTTCTCCGATTACCGACATCGCCATTTCGTCAAGCTGGATGTTATCTTCTTTGGTCATCAGGCTGGCAATTGCTCTTGCTGAATCTTCGGGAAGAATAAAAATATGCTCGCCGGGGAAACCGGAAGTATAATTGGCGGAAATTACGGTTACCATGTCCGGCAATTGCGGTAAAAAACTGTCCCGGGTTGAAATAGCGGCCTGCGGCGGGGAAAGGGTTACATTAGTTCCGGTAAGCGCGGAAAGGTTGGAAGAAAGCGCTTCTGTTGTAGAAGAGAAAAATCCTTTAAGTGCGCCAATATCGTAATTGTCGGAAGCCGACGACGGAGGCACCGCCATTGTAGCCGCGGGAGCGCCGCCGCCCATAGCCGATGAATCTACACCTGCCAACAACGCATCTATTTCATCCTGAGAAAGGGCGCCATCGCTCATCATAATTCTTCTCCTTCTGACGCAAGCTCTTCAAATTCTTCATGTCCAAGCTCGGCAATCTTTTGTGTTATCTGCACCGCCATTTTCTTTCCAAGTACGCCGGGGCGGCACAAAAACTTTTTCCGTGAGCCGATATTCAGTGAATAGGGATCGCCAATACGGGTGTTGTAAAGCCGTATCACATCCCCAATCTGCAGGGAAAGAACGTCCCTTACAGGAACGTTTATTTTTCCAATTTCGGCCGTTATATTAACATCGACTGTTGTCAGCTTCTCCTTTAGAACATTGAGGTTTTCCGTTGTCGCGTTGCGCCTGACCGAAGAATACCAGAATTGCGCTGACAGTTTGCTGATAATTGGCTCTATGGTAAGGTAAGGGATACAGAAGTTCATCATGCCTTCTACGTCGCCGACCTTTGTTTCCAGCGTTACAAGAACGACCATTTCCGTAGGCGGAACAATTTGCGCAAACTGCGGATTGGTGTCAATCTGTCCAAGGCGGGGGCGCAAATCGATAACCGTTGTCCACGCCTCACGCATATTGCCCAGAATACGGACGATAATTCCTTCCATTACGGATTGTTCGATATCTGTCAATTCATGCTGCGATTTTGTGCCTTCGCCGGTTCCGCCGAAAAGACGATCGATTATGGAAAAGGTAATCGCGGGGTCTATTTCCAGAATGGCGTTTCCCTTGAGGGGGTCCATATTGATAATCGCGAGAGTTGTCGGCGTAGGTATGGAGCGGATAAATTCTTCGTAGGTAAGCTGATCTACCGAAGCGACATGGACGTGAACCATACTGCGAAGCTGTGCGGAAAGGCTCGTTGTGGTTAAGCGGGCAAAAGTTTCGTGCATTATTGAGACTGTACGAATCTGCTCTTTGGAGAATTTGTCGGGACGTTTAAAGTCATATATCTTGATCTTCCGGCTGTCCGCGGCCGGCCTGAAATCCTCAGGCTCGGTTTCTCCGGCATTTATCGCGGTTAGTAGTTGATCTATTTCATCCTGTGACAGAACTTCTGTCATATTACCCTTGAAGCTCCCTTTCCCTCATACTAAACATATCACCCGCTCTTGACAAGAGAGGCTAAAAATTCTCCGTTACATCTAATTTATTGAATAAAATTATACGCGCCCTTGCCGTATCCAAAAACCTGGTATTCAACTGTTCACGGATTTCGGCTTTCAGTTCTTCTTCCCTTTCGGGGGCAAGCTCCGCGGCTGTTTTTCCCGTAAAATACCGCCGTACAAAATCGCGCAGTTCAAACCGGCGGCTGTTCAATTCCATGAATGAGTTTTGATTGTTTAAATCGTAGCCGATTATCATTTCCACGCTGACCATGGAACTTATCGGGGTATCCTTGGTTTTAACATTCATAGAACCAATCTGATCGTAATAACTGTATTCCGGCCTCTTTCCTATATAAGGCGACAGGGGGTCTGAAATTACAGTCTGAGACTTACCGCCCTTACTCATTATGCTATAGGTAATTACAGAGACAGTTACTATAAAAATCAACGCGCCTAGCCCTATGGCCACAAATTTAAGAATTGTCGGAAGTAAATTGCCCAGCCCGCCGCTTCTTTTCTTTGACGAACCACCGGAATCAGATGCATCACCGCCATCAAGATCGAGATCATCGCTATCAGACATTCCAAAACCTCCCAGAATCTATTTTAAGCGAAATTTACGCAAAATTCCACTAATTCTTATTAGATAATCGGCGGATTTGCTGTATGTTTTAAGGGAATTCATTCAAAATT
>JAIRUC010000141.1 GCA_031254615.1 Treponema sp.
GTTAGCACACTGCCCGATTCTCCCTGCGGCGTATAATCAACGGTAACGGCAAGTGAGACTATTCCTCTTTCCGTATACTTGAACGCGTTTGAAAGCAGGTTGTTTAAAATCTGCTTGATACGAAGCTCGTCGCCAATCAGCGATAACGGAATGTTTTCATCTACGAACAGCTTAAACTCTATCGGCTTGCTTTCGAAGCGCAAAATATTCAACTGGACGGTGTCATTAATCAGGCTTGGCACGTCATATTGTACGGGTATCAATTCCAGCTTGCCCGCCTCAATTTTCGACATATCCAGTATGTCGTTGATAAGGCCAATCAGCAAATCGCCCGAATTATTAATTTTGGCAAAAGCTTCAACGGCGCTTTGCGGAAGCGTTTTATCCTGCAGTTGAATTTCGGTAATACCAAGGATAGCGTTCATCGGCGTGCGTATGTCATGGCTCACTCTTGCAAGGAAGGCGGTCTTGTGCCTGCTCTCCATGTCTGATTTATTCTTGGCCGCGTCAACGCGGATCAGCACGATGATCAGCACTGCCGCAAGCGCCGTACCCAATATGCTTAAGATTAGCGCCATATTCTTCGCGTTTTGATAATAAAGATCTCTGAGCGCCAAAAGTCCCAAATACCAGCCGTTTGGAAACTTTCGGATAAAGGCAATGGAACTTTCGCCTTTCCAGTTTATCAAAGGAGCTTCTGAAACTTTTTCCTGTGACACCATATCATCCACCAGAACTGAAAGGGGAATTCCGGGCTCGGACATTTTTAGCCCTACAAAATCAGGGTTGGGATGAGTCAGCAATGTCAAATCCTGGGCAACCAAAAATCCGTAACCGTCTTTGGTAAGAGCCGTATGTAAGACCTTATCACCAATATAATCAATTTGAACATCAATACAAACAACGCCTAAATAACCGCCTTCATCGTCATAAATACTGCATGAGTATGTTATAATGAGATTACCGGTTACCGCGTCCCTGTACGGTAAGGTTTCGATAATATTGCCGCCGGCTTCGACAGCGGTCCGATACCACGGACGATCCAGGAGCGAATATCCCTGCGGCAAAACTGTATCAACACTGCACAGAACGGCGTGTCCGTACGGCTCTTTTTCAATATAACAATAAAGCCCATTGGGATTTACTGCGTTCTTTTCCCTTGAGTGTATATAATTGGATAAAGAATAAATATACTTCTGAATTTTTTCGGCATCATCACCATACATGACCATATTACGCATGGTCTGCGCAAAACCGCCCAGTATCACCTGTGTTTCTGTCAGGTCGGAATTGATTTGGTTTTCTACAAAGTCAAGTATGTTTTCCGTGTTCCGTACCAGATCGTTCTGCGTGATTCTGTTCACAAAGGCATAACTTAAGACAACCATCAGCAAAAACGCGAAAACAGTAAACAGCACCTGTGTATACAATGATCGTTTCAGCGATATTCTATGAATTAAAGTTTGTATTGCTGACATAATCCTCCCGGGTTCACCTGACCGCATAAATCATATTTATGCGATCAGGCCGTCATAAAGTTGCCCTGACAGCCTTAAACTGATCTTTCACTTCAATAAATACTTCCACGATCTGCGGATCAAAATGCTTTCCCGCGTCCATTGTAATGATGCGGACAGCTTCCTCGTTCGCAAACGGTTCTTTATAGGGCCGTTTGGAAACGAGGGCGTCGTATACGTCAACGATCGCCATAATACGTCCCAGCAGAGGAATATCCGTTCCTTTAAGCCCGTGCGGATAACCGGTACCATCCCAGTGTTCATGGTGGTATTCCGCGAGCAATTTCGCGTAATGCAGATACTCCATTTCGCTTGTGTGCCTGATCATTCTGTCGATTATCCGCGCGCCCTCCATAGAGTGGGTTTTCATCTGCTCAAATTCTTCAACATCCAATTTACCCGGCTTGTTTAATATTGTATCAGAAATATGTATTTTTCCCATGTCATGCAGGCGGGCCGATGAAACGACCATCTCCATATTCCAGCCGCGTATTTCATCGGTATATATCCCCCGTTCATCCATCGCTTTTATCAGTATCTTTATATACGCCGATGTGCGATCATTGTGCCCGCCTGTCTCTTTGTCGCGTTCTTCAACCACGTCCGCCAGAACGGTCACAATGCCGTCCTGCAGCCGCCTGATTTGCGCCGTCCGCTCGCGGATCAGCTCGTCAATACTCAAATGCGTTTTAAGACGGTTGAGCAGTACGGGCGGGGAAAATGGTTTTGTTATAAAATCTACCACGCCCTGTTCAAAACCGCGTGTTTCAATATCAACGTCCGTGCGGCTTGTCAGAAATATGACAGGAATGTCCGCATATAAGGAGTTGGATTTCAGGTACAGGAGCGCTTCAAACCCGTCCATTTCGGGCATTTCAATGTCCAGCAGAATCAAATCCGGGGTAATCTTTTCCAAAAGCGAAATCATCTTCCCGGCGGATGACATCGTTACTACCTGATAACTGCTTTCCAGCGTACTTTTCGCTGTTACCAGATTGGTAAAGCTGTCATCCACAATAAAAATAGTTTTCATTATTGATCTTTCCTTATTTGCTGTTTATTAATCTTTCCGCGACAGCGGCGGCCTTTTCGAATTCTCCAAGGAGAAAATTAACGGAGATTTCATTTATGGCGTCGCCTGCCTCCTGCGGCCATGTTTTTTGTTTCAAATCTTTCAAAATCGTTTCGGCGCTTATTATGTTGAAAGTTTCACAGGCAGTTTTAAGCGCAGGTAATTTTTCTTTCAGGTAAAGCATATCATCATGAGAAGCCGCAGCGGCGCTGATTGTTTCTTCCTGATTTAATCTTTCAATCAATGATTTAAGCTTTTTAACAAATGCGGGAGTTTTCTCAGCCGCAATGTCCATGTTATGCGTCCTGCCCGCTTTTTCCAGTTCAAAAGCCGCTTCTGACAGCTTTGTTTCGCCAATATTTGCAAGGGCGCTTTTTATACCATGAACGGCGGTGGTATAAGTTTTAACATCCGTATCGCCATGGCCACTGTCAGTTTTCACATTAAAATTTTCCAGCACATTGATTGCATCTTTGGCGTCCATAATAAAATATTTAACCAGCTCATTATAATCTTTCTTTGGCGTGATAAGATTTTTATTTTTCTCCCGCCGCGCCGCTTCTACAATTTCCGGCGGCTTCCTGTCACGAATCAATTCTTTCAGTACAAGGTCCAACTCACGCGAATCAATTGGTTTTGATATAAACCGGTCAAAGCCGTTTGTTAAAAACATTTCTGACTGCCCCGATATGGCGTTAGCTGTAAGCGCGACAATGGGATGCTTATAACCGCAGTCGCGTAATATTTTTGCGGCTTTTATGCCGTCCATAACAGGCATCATGTGATCCATGAACACAACATCGTATACATTGCCGCTCTTTATTTTTGCAACGGCTTCGGCTCCGCTTTTGGCGGTCTCTATATGGAGCCCGTAAGGCGCCATCAGGCCTCTGGCAACATATAAATTGGATTCAACATCATCAACGACCAGCACTCTGCCATAGGGCATATACTCATATACGATATGCGTCTTTTTTGAAATGGATGTGTTGTTAAACCCAAAATCCTGTAAACTTTCCATTATACCGGGACCGCAGACACCGGAGCCGCAATTTTTCTGCGGAAGACGCACGGTAAACACAGAGCCCCTGCCTTCTTCACTCTCCACGGAGATTTTTCCCCCCATCATATCAATGAGGTGTTTTGTGATATTCAAACCCAATCCTGTACCGGGTATACCCTGATTGGTTTCCATGTTAAAGCGCGCATACGCGTCGAAAAGTCTGTCGAGTTGATCCTGTCTCATTCCTTGCCCCGTGTCGCTTACACTGATAACAAGAATTACCGTTTCATCTTCATCGGCAGAGCCGGGTTCAACTGTAACTGACATTTTTATAACGCCTGCAGACGTATATTTAAACGCGTTGGACAAAAGGTTGTTTAATATTTGCCTGATGCGTAATTCGTCGCCGACAAGCTCCAGCGGCGTATTCTCGTCTATATTCAGAATAAAGTCGATTGGCTTGCTTTCATAACGCAGTTGGGACAATTGCACGGTGTTGTTGATTAAACTTGGAATATCGTATTTATTGGGAACAATCTCCATTTTCCCGGCGTCAATCTTGGAAAAGTCAAGGATGTCGTTGATTATATTCAGGAGTAAATTACCCGAATCATATATCCTTCTGAATCCTTCTTCCGCGACGGCTGACAGGCGTTCTTCCCTCAATTGAATTTCCGCAACGCCGAGAATCGCGTTCATCGGCGTGCGTATTTCGTGGCTCATTTGAGCGATAAAAATGCCCTTTGAACGGTTACTCTGCTCGGCCGCTTCCCGTGCGTTGACCAGTTCGGTTATCTCAACCGCGTGCTGCAAGTGTATCTTTTCGCCGTTGGGCCAGTCGATTAAACAATCGGAATGACGGAGGTGCCTCCTGCTGGTAGTTTCATTCTCGTCCCAAACGATTTTGGCTTCCGGTTCTTTGCTCAGCCGGTGACACGGACAAAAATCGCACATTTTGTCCAGGCCGCGAAAAACTTTGTAGCAGTAAGCCCCGATTAATTCTTCGTTGCTTTTTCTGAATCTCTTTTTCATATAATTATTGACAAAGAGAATTTCACCGGTTTCGGGAACGGTGGTGTAGATCATCGCGTCGATGCTGTTCAAAATACTCTCCAATGATTTGATTGCGGTATTTTTAAGACTATTCGCCGCATTGGCTTTATCAAGCGCGTCTTTGAGTTCATCCTGCAGGCGGATAATTTCCGTTATCTCGTCAGAGTTGCCGACCACGCCGGTTATATTCCCGTTGTCATCATAAACCGGCGAAGTGCGAATATGGAAAGTTCCCGGTTCAGTTCTGGTAATCCATTCCTGCTCCCCATGAGTATATGTTTTGCGTATATAATCAAAGATTTCGGGAACCTTGATGCTGGGAGGCAGATTGTCAAAAGATTTTCCGACAACCTGTTCAGGCGTTACTCCATATTTACTAATTGATCTGCCGTTAAACAACGTATACACTTCGTTCCTGTCAACGCTCCAAATAGCGCCCGGATAGTTCGTGACCACCTGTTTCAGCAGTGCGGCGGTTTCGTGTATATTTTGGATCATCTCGTAACGAATAAACGCGTTGGCAATTAAAAGCCCGCCGGAGCGCAGAATGGACTGTTCCGTTTCGCTGTACATCCTCTCTTCGCGGCAAATTTCAAAACATACAAAACCCCAAAATTTGTTTTCATGGGCAAATACAGGTACTACAAAAATGGATAATACCTCATCCGGTGATAACATCGCCTTTTCTTCCACAGACATATCTCTTACCAGAGAATTGATGCAATCCCCCCGTGACAATATTTTTTCCCAGCCGGGAATTTCGTTATACGAAATCCCCAGTTTCAGGTTTGGGTTTATTTTTAATTCGCCGCCTGCCCATTCGTTAATTTGCAGGCAGTGCAGTTTATTGTCCTTGTGATAATTCTTCCAAATGGATACACGGTCGGCGCCCACAGCTTTTCCCATCATGCCAATGCAGTGCAGCATATTGGCGTCAAAACTGCCGCTTTCCGATTGCAATAAAATATTGGCCACCTGATTTACCGTATCAAGCAGGAGGCCGCGTTTTTCAATTTCTTGCGTCATCCGCTTTTGTTCACGCAAATCACGCGTATATCCCGCAACCGTATAGCCGGTTGATTCCATGCCCCCGCGAATGAGGGTTACTTCAGCAGGAAATAATATTCCGTCCATTGTATTATGCATCCATTCAAAGACGCATTTGCCTTGTGCATAAGTTTTTTGTACATAGTAAACGGCCTGTTCGCCGGAACGCTGTCCATCAGGCTGATATTCCGGCGACAATTCAAAGAATCTTTCCTGAAACTCCCGCTTGTCTTTTACTCCGAACAATCTGACGGTTTCCTCATTACAGTCGATTATTTTGGAATCTTTATCCCATAAGGTACAGGAAATCGGCGCGGTGTCCAGCATAATGCTGATACGCTCGTTCGTCTGCATGAGTTCTTCCACGACAACCTGCGTTTGACGCGGATTTATCTGTAATTCATCTTTAGCCATGACTCCCCTCCGCGGATAGTCAGCTGCTTTCAGGAAGGGTATACTTCTTGTATGAGTATCTTCCGCTTCTTATAGTGAATGAAATCCAAAGTGGAAATAATAAGCAAATCTGCCTCTTTATTGTAATAATCTGCATATATAGGTAATATCAGCCTCATAGACTTAATTTACCATATAAAATTAAGTTCATCTATCCCCTTTTTCGTTCATTTTGCACAATTTTTTCCGGAAAATGTTAAAAAAAGACAATGATGTTTCAATACGAATACCGGAAGAAAAACAAGATAAACACCTTAGCCGGATTAGTGCGGGTCTGAAAAACATGGAGTTTTACTTTGATTTATTTCTTGAAAAACATGGGCGGTGTTTACACCGCTGTTTTTATGCTTTTGTAAATTCAAGCGGGGAAAAAACTGCGTGAGGATTAGCAGTTTTTTCCTGTACCTACCGCAGATTCTCCAAATTAAAATTCACAGTCTGCGCCAGCGAAGAAAAAAGGTTATGTGAAGACTTTAGATAAGTACGGAAAGAATCCTCTGCCGCACCTTGGTTTTTACCTTCGCTCTCAACAGAAGGAAAAAGGAAGCCCGCGACTTCTTTTACTTCGCTGTCCGCAATTCTGCGCATAATTTCGTCCAGCTCTTTTAAAATTTTATTCTGTCTGTCGGGAGTTACATTGTCCTTTAATGCCTGCTGTGTAATTTGCGCACCTTTAAGGGCTGCGTCCCTTACACTTTCAAGTCCGTGAATCAAAACGGAAACGGCTTTCTCATAACGCACCGCACGTTTTTTCTTTTCCTGCGGATTGTTAAAATCATTCTCTATTTGCGAAAACGCCGACTCAAGCCGTTTATCGATTTCGCCGCGGCGTTCGGGCAGGGAAAGGAGCGTTTGTGCATCTGCCGCCTGAATGCCGGCTATTGCAAGACCGTCCTGAAAAACGCCGTAGTTTCGCACTTCGCTGTGTTGGCGGAAACGGTTTTCAAACCATGCGGCGTACAGGGACAAGCGCCTGTCGGTAAGGACTTGGCCGCCGCCAGCGCAGGGGGCGTTGAAAGGGAAACCGTCACGCAGGGCGCGTACTACCCATGTTTCGGCGGGACTGAAACGGGTTGAGGC
>JAIRUC010000237.1 GCA_031254615.1 Treponema sp.
AACGGAACGGAACGGAACGGAACGGAACGGAACGGAACGGAACGGAACGGAAACGGCGCTTTTTAAGACTAACATAGCTATACCTCTTTTGTCAATAAATTTTTGTACACTGCCCATTATATGGGTGTGTTCTTGCTCCATAGCGGTAATTATCCCCTGCGGACTCAAATTTTCATATCCTACAAATGTAGGATTTTGCAAAAAAAGGTCAAAATTCGTATCCTACAAATGTAGGGGTAGGCCCAAAATCGTGAAAAATGAGCAATGGGAAGATAGTGAACAAAGTACAGAGTTGTTGTTTGTAGGTAAAGTAGGTTGTTAACGCTGAGCCTACAACCAGCACCCTCTGTTAACTGTTAACTGTTAACTATTAACTGTTCACTGCTCATTGCTCATTGCTCATTGCTCATTTTTATGAAAAAATTAACCATGGGCTTAATCTTATTAAACAAAAAACCCGGAATTACATCATTTGACGCGTTGGGCGAAATAAAACGCTCTCTGGGGACGGGCAAAGTAGGGCATACCGGCACTTTGGATAAATTCGCCTCGGGGCTTCTTTTGGTTCTTACAGGCACGGATCTTAAACTTACACAATGGTTTTCCCATTGCGACAAACAGTATATTGGCAAAATTCACTTTGGCGTCGAAACCGACACCCTCGATCCCGAAGGAAGTGTTATAGCGGAAGTTCCCCCTCCTTCCCGCGCGGATGTGGAACTCGCTCTGTCTCAATTTACCGGGGAAGTCATGCAGTCGCCTCCTGCCTATTCGGCTATTCATGTAAACGGAAAGCGCGCATCGGAACTTGCCCGTTCGGGACAGGCGCCGGAAATGAAAAAACGCCCGGTAACAATCCACAAAATTGAACTGCGAAACTGGGACCCTCCCTTTGCGGAAATTTTTGTCCACTGTTCAAGCGGCACATACATCCGCTCACTGGCCCGCGACATAGCCCTTGCCGCCGACAGCAGGGCGCACCTTTGCTCGTTGGCAAGAACGCAAATCGCGGACTTTCGGCTGGAAGACGCGACAAACGAAGTGCAGGGAAATTCATCTTATTCACCTCTTCCAATTACCAAATCCGTAATTAACGCCCTGCGCCTTCCGTGGTTTGAAATTACCCCCCCCGAAGCCGAAAAAATCATCCACGGCAAGCCGCTTGCCTCTATAATAGAAGGAAAACCTCTTGTTTCCCCATCTGAACCACCCGAACAGGATTTTAGTGCGGCAGTTTTTGAAGGTGAAACCCTCATCGCGGTTATCAACAACTCCGAAGGAAAATGGAGCTATGGTTGTGTATTTGCAGCAGTTAACAGTTAACAATGAACAGTTAATAGTGCTGTTGTCAGTAGGCATAGAGTTACCATAACGCTACGCTAACTTTCTACCCCCTGCCAACTGTTCACTATTCACTGCCTTATTGACATTTTTCCCATTTTATGCAATTATCAGGCAAAATATAGGGGTTAAAACAGGAGAAAAGTATGGCATTAACCAAAGAAAGCGCGGCATCAATCGTAACCAAATTCGGCAAAAACGAAAGGGATACAGGCGCGACGGAAGTTCAGATAGCGCTGCTCACTGAACGCATCAACCAGCTTACAGAACATTGCAAGCAGTTTAAGAAGGACAAACACGGCCAGCGCGGCCTTTTGCTCCTTGTCGGAAAACGCAGAAGGATGCTCAAGTACATTCAGCATACCAATCTGGAAGGTTACCGCAAGCTGATCAAGGAATTAGGGCTGCGTAAATAATGGTACAAAAAGTAACTCTTCAAATAGCCGGAAAAGACCTTGTTCTGGAAACCGGCAGGATAGCAAAACAGGCGAACGGGTCTGTCTTTGCGCAGTACGCGGGCTCGGCGGTAATCGCCACAGTCTGCGCGTCATCGGCATCGGTAGAGGGGCTCGATTATGTGCCGCTTACCGTTGATTATAACGAAAAATATTATGCCGCGGGAAAAATTCCCGGCGGTTTTATAAAGAGGGAAAGTCGTCCAAAGGACAAGGAGATTCTTGTCTCCCGCCTTATCGACCGGCCAATGCGCCCTCTTTTTGAAAAAAGCTTCGGGCGCGAGATTCAACTGATCCCGACAACGCTTTCGACCGATCAGGTAAATCCTCCCGACATGCTTTCGATAATTGCCGCAAGCGCGGCCGTTCATATTTCTGATATTCCATTTAACGGCCCAATCGCCGGAGTCAGGGTCTGTCAGGTAGAGGGTGAACTTATCGTAAACCCCACTTATGAGCAGATTGAAAAATCCACGCTGGAAATTGTGGTCGCCGGAACAAAAGACGGCATCACAATGGTAGAAGGCGGAGCAAAAGAGGTAAGCGAGGAATTGATGATCGAAGCGCTGGAAAAAGCGCATAAGATGATTATCGAATTCTGCGCCCTGCAGGAAAAGTTACGCGAACTTGCCGGAAAGCAAAAACTTCCGCTGACAGTTCCCGGTTATTCTTTGGAAAACGGAGACGCTATCCGCTCCGCCGCTTATCCAAAATTGCAAACCGCCTGCTTCCTTCCCACCAAGGGGGAAAGACACGACGGTATCAAAGCGGTAAAAACCGAATTTGAAACCCAATACGCCTCACAGCTTGAAGATGAGAAACAGAAAAAACTTTTTGACGCGTTATTTGAAGATATGCAGTATGAAATTCTGCGCTCTTCGATACTGGACAAAGGAAAGAGGGTAGACGGGCGAGGGCTGGAAGATATCCGCAATATCACCTGCGAAATCGGCATTTTGCAGAGAACGCACGGTTCGGCTCTTTTTACGCGCGGCGAAACTCAGGCGCTGGTTGTTACAACTCTTGGCACTGTTTTTGACGAGCAGATTTTTGACGACATCGAGGGCGACAAGCGCGAAAACTTTTTGCTGCATTACAACTTCCCGCCGTATTCGGTGGGCGAAGTCGGCAGAATGGGAACCGGACGGCGCGAAATCGGGCACGGCAACCTTGCCCGCCGTTCGCTGGAAGCGATGGTTCCTTCAAAAGAAGTTTTCCCGTATACGGTGCGCGTTGTCTCCGAAATAATGGAATCAAACGGCTCATCTTCAATGGCGTCTGTCTGTGGCGGCACTCTTGCCATGCTGCACGCCGGCGTCCCCATGAAAAAGCCGGTTGCCGGTATCGCCATGGGGCTTATTACCGAAGGAAAAGCAGGACCGGGCGACAGGTTCGCGGTGTTATCTGACATTCTTGGAGAAGAAGATCACCTTGGCGACATGGACTTTAAAGTCGCCGGAACCGCTGACGGAATTACCGGCTTCCAGATGGATATTAAAATTGCGGGTGTAAGCCCGGAAATTATGCGCAAGGCGCTCGATCAGGCAAAACGCGGAAGAATGCACATTCTTTCCATTATGAATCAATGTATCAGCAAGCCTGTAGATGAAATAAGCGAATATGCGCCGAAGATTGTAACCCTCAGAATTGATATCGATAAAATCGGCGCGCTTATCGGGCCCGGCGG
>JAIRUC010000300.1 GCA_031254615.1 Treponema sp.
CTGGGCGCTTTCTGAGGAGAAAACAGCGGAATTAAAATCCGCTGATTCACTTGTTTTAGTATTAAGTACAAACCCGACCGCGGGAATGCAGCTTGTCTGGCAAGATGGTGAAACATACGCAGGTTGGCATTCTACCGACATACTTGATAATTACGGCGCGGCGCAAAATGGCGCGGCATGGAACGCAAGTACAAAAACACTTACGATTCCTTTGGCAACTGGCTTTGCGGACTATGAAGCCATAGCGTCACTAACCAGAATACAGATTATCATCGCCTACGATGGCGCCGCCGATATAAGCGCTCTTGGCATTGCAAGAGCCTTCCTTGTCGGTGACGGCGATGCTACCTTTATACCACATAATGTAGGTATAGGTGACGGTTTAGAGATAACAATTGACTGGGATGATCCAATTAACGATATCGTAGAAAGCGCCAGTGATGACAGCTATTTCGAGATTGTTTTGGATGCTGATTTAAACTACGCCTATGGTTTTGGCGGCATCGCAACATACTTTTCAAATGATGGCGGCGAAACATATTCATGTTCAGCAAGGTACACGATGAATGCCTCTGATGTTAATGCTGCCAATACATTAAAAGTTACCAAGGCGGCAATTCTTGCAGAATGGGAAGCCAATGCTGTAGATGGTTCAGGTAATCCTATTGCTTACACCAATGGTTTTTATGGGGGTTTTCAGATACAAATTTATGATGATAACACAACTGCCAAATTAAAAAGTATCACCTTTTATGAGAAAGACTAGTTCCCAACCCGCCGGCATTCAGTAAATGTCAGGCATGATTTTTTAGGCAATACCGCCTTGCAAAAAAATTGCAGGGCGGTATTTTTTGCGTTCTCAATCCCTAAAAACTCTCGTATCTCTTTAATATCCCTTCCGCGACAATCCTTCTTGATGAGCGCATATCCATCGCCTGTTTTTCGATATACCTATGGGCTTCCTGTTCACTCATGTTCATGCACGATATTAACAGGCATTTTGCGCGGTCAATAATGCGTATGTCTTCGATTTTTTGTTTTAGCTGCACATTTTCGGCTTGGAGCCGCTTTATTCTGTTTTGAACCGATTTAGCCAGCGACAGCGCCGACCACAAAAGGGCTTTGTCCACCGGTTTTGAAATTGTCAGAATACCGTCGTCCTCGCAGGCGGCGGATACCGAGTTGTAGTATTCGCTTTTTACAAGAAGAAGAACCTGCGAGACGCCTTTGGAAGCGACATGACGGGAAAAGCTTTCGCCGGATTCATCACGAAGCGGTGAGTTGACGATTACTAAATCGAAATCCTGTTTTAAGAGGAGCCTGCGGGCGTTGTCTCCGGACTCCTGGCAGGTAATTTGATGAATGGAAGCAGCGTTTAACATTGCGGTAAAAAGAGCGGTGTCTTGTTCTGCGTTTGAAACTATTAAAGCGCTTTCCATTCTATTGCTGCCCTTTATACAAAACTAAAGTATCGCTGTGTGTAAAATTCCGCTTTATCTTTAGCGGCGGTAAAATCGGCCGCTTCTGCTTTTTTAATCTCGATGTATTTTGCGGTCAGTTCCTCTCCGATTACGCTTTTTACAAATTTTGAATTTTCCGCAAGGGCGATAGCTGCATCAAGGCTGTCCGGCAGCTGCTCCAGCGATTTTGTTATTCCTGTGTCCGCTTTGTAAAGATCGGCGTCTACGGCGGGCGGCAGTTTTATATTGTTTTCGATTCCGTCCAGCCCCGCGGCAATGATGAGTGAAAACGCAAGGTACGGATTAGCCGACGGGTCGGGCGAGCGCAGCTCCATTCTGACATTTTCAGGTAACGCAGAGGGAATTCTAATCAACTGCGAACGGTTCTGATGCGACCATGACACATATTTGGGCGCTTCAAGTTTGCCGAACCGCTCATACGAATTGGCAAGCGAGTTTAAAAAAAGCGTCATCTCGCACGTTCTGGCAAGTACCCCGGCGATAAAACTTTCCGCAGTATTTGAGTGGCCTTCGGCTGTATTTTTAAAAATATTCTGCCCGTTTTCAGAAAGGGAAATGTTAATATGCATTCCGCTTCCGGGCGCGTCCGGCAGAGGTTTGGGCATAAAAGACGCGAACAGGCCGTTACGCGCGGCAATTGCCTTAACAGCGGATTTAAACGATTGCAGATTATCGGCGCTTTCAACCGGGCCTGAAAATTTAAAGTCGATCTCGTTCTGGCCCGGCCCCTGTTCATGGTGAGAGGCTTCCGGCTGTATGCCCATTTCTTCCAGAGAAAGGCATATTTCGCGGCGTATGTCTTCGCCCCGGTCAAGCGGCGCAATGTCCAGATAGCTCCCGTTGTCCAAAGTTGCGCGTGATGGCGCGCTGTCTTCATCGGTTTTAAAAAGATAAAACTCACACTCTGCGCCGGTTTTACAGGCATATCCCATCCGCGCGGCGCGTTCGACAATCTGCTTTAGTAAATCTCTGGTGTTATGCGCAAACACCGAACCGTCGGGGTTTTTGATGTCGCAGTAAAAGCGGACAACTCTGCCCGGTCCCGGCCGCCACGGCAGTACCGAAAGCGTAGCGGGGTCCGGAAAAAGCAGCAGGTCGGACCTTGTAATGTCCTTAAAGCCGCGTATCGCGTGAGCGTCAAAAAAAACGCCGTTTTCAAACGCGGACTGTAATCCGTCCGCCATAATCGAAATGTTTTTTTGAAGCCCGAATATGTCGCAAAAATTGAGACGGACAAATTTTACATCGTTTTCTCTTACAAACTGTAAGACTTCGTTTGCGGTAATTTTCATTTTTTATTTTCTCCTAATAGAGTTGTTCATAAATTTCAATTTCTGAACAACTTCCTTATAAAAATAGCAGTTTTGCAAGCCGTAGGTTTGAAAAACTGCAGGACTTGTTTGACAACCAACCGGGTTGTCGAACAAGTCCATTATTCAACAGTAACGCTTTTAGCGAGATTTCTGGGTTTATCTATATCAAGTCCTTTGTTAGCCGCAACATAATAGCTGAAAAGCTGCAGTACAATGACCGATAGGGAAGGGGAGAACAGCTCTGAACTTTCCGGCAGAGCGATGCAAAAGAGCTTGTCATCCGGCTTGGCGGCAGGACAGTTGCCGATAAGCAGCACCTTCGCGCCGCGGCTGATGACCTGCTCCGCATTGCTCATAATTTTTCCGTACAGCGTGGCGCAGTTTGAGATGGCGACAACCAGCGTGTCTTCCTCGACAAGAGAAATAGTGCCGTGTTTCAATTCGCCGCCCGCGTACGCTTCGGAATGGATGTAGGATATTTCCTTAAGTTTGAGAGAGCCTTCCAGCGCGATCGCGTAATCAATGTTTCTGCCGATGAAAAAAATGCTCTTGTAGCCGACACAGGTAGAAGCGTATTTTTGAATTGAATCGATCTGTTTGAGTATGTCCTCCGCCTTTTCGGGAAGAGCTGCGATTTGTGACATTAATTCCTGCTCAACTTTCTGTGTTATCTTCCCCAGCTTAACGGCAAACCACACAGCCAGAATGTATAATAACACAAGTTGAGCGGAAAAGGCTTTTGTTGTCGCTACCGCGATTTCGGGACCTGCCGCCGTAAGCAGGCAGAAGTCCGCTTCTTTGGCGATGGTGCTGCCGACAACATTGACAATTGACAGCGTAACGGCGCCCTTGCTTTTCGCCTCACGCATGGCGGCGATAGTATCCGCAGTTTCGCCCGACTGACTGACTAAAACCACCAGCGTTTTTTCGTTGATAACGGCGTCCCTGTAGCGGAACTCGCTGGCAAGTTCCGTTTCTACAGACGGGAATCTGCACAGGCGCTCAAACACATATTTGGCGACAACTCCCGCGTTGTATGCAGAGCCGCAGGCCGTTATTACGATCTTGTTAAATTTCGCGACATCAAGAGTGTCAATGACGCTTTTATAATTATTTACCGCCGAATTAATGGTTTCGCGCAGGATTTTTGGCTGTTCCATAATTTCTTTGAGCATGAAATGCGGGTAGCCGCCTTTTTCCGCGCTGTCAAGATTCCATGTTATTGTTTCCAGCGGCTTTTCAAGCGGCTCTTTATCGATATTAAAAAACTCTACGCTGTTATTCCGCAGTACGGCGATTTCTTTATCGTTTAGATAGTAAACCTTGTTCGTATGCTTTAGCACAGCGGGTACGTCAGACGCAATAAAGTTTCCGTGGTCGGATACGCCGATTATCAGCGGGTTGTCTTTTTTGATAGCGATTAGAATATCCGGATCATCAACACACATGACACCTAACGCATAAGAGCCTTCCAGAACGGTTGAGACATGGATAACCGTATCCAGCAAATCTCCGTTGTAGTAATGTTCCGCAAGCTGCGCGATTACTTCGCTGTCGGTTTGTGAGGCGAAAGGGATTCCCCAGTGTTCAAGGCGTTCTTTTAAATGCTTATAGTTTTCTATTATACCGTTATGCACAACGGCGATTTTATTTTTGCTCCCCACATGAGGATGCGAATTTACATCCGAAGGCTCTCCGTGGGTCGCCCACCGCGTATGGCCGATTCCCATGCGGCCTGAAAGCGGACGTTCCGCCAGCCGCGCTTCAAGCGCCGCCAGGCGTCCCTTTTGTTTTACAACGTCAAAGCTGTTCTGTTTATAAACCGCGATGCCGGCCGAGTCGTATCCCCGGTACTCAAGTTTTTTCAGTCCGTCAACAATAATGGGGACTGCGTCTTTATTTCCTACATAACCGATAATGCCGCACATGTTATTTCCTTTATATCACTTTTCTAGTTTGAGGTATAGAGCTGTTTATACGGATTTCTCGCGTTAGGTTTTAACACATAGTACCGGTCTTTTAAAAGTTTCTGCGCGTCCATGCCGAAATATTTTGCAAACTCATCAACATACTGCGCAATTTCCTGTAAATCTTTTTCACCGGCTACTTCCGCAATGACCTGCGCGGGAAGCGATGTAAGTTCTTTGTCAGTCCTTATAAAAATTTTTCCTCCGTGCATTCCGGTCCCCGTAAAATACCAGACCGGAATTTCCTGTGAGCCGATGCCAAGCACTACAATCAGCCCGCCTGCAAGATATTCGCCAAGAAAACTTCCCGCTTTTCCGCCGATGACGATAACAGGTTTTTTTTCTTTGTACTCCTTCATGTGAATACCCGTTCTGTATCCGGTATCGCCTTTGACAAAAATACAGCCGCCCCGCATCGCGTAACCCAGAGCGTCCCCCGCGTTGCCGTGAATGATGATTTTGCCGTCGTTCATCGTGTCGCCTGTCGCGTCCTGCGCGTTGCCGTTTACCTCGATGGTTCCGCCGTCAAAATATGCGCCTAACGCATTGCCGGGCGTTCCGTTAATCGTCAGATTTTTGCCGCTCATGCCGCTGCCGATAAATCTTTGCCCGTAACAGTCGTCTATGCGGACAGCCTCATTGGCGCTTCTAATCTGTTGATTGAGTTCCTTAAAATCAAGATTCTGTGCCGATATGTTCATGATACCGTTCCTCCTAGTTTTGCCTTTCGATCTTCCTTTGTAAATGCCATAAGTCCCGGCTTTTCGCAGACAAGCGCAAAATCAATTGTGTTAAGCGGCGTGCGTTCGCGGATAAGACTGGTGTAAATCCCCGCCTTCTCTACATTGCCGATAAGGATATAGCCGTTGAGTTTGTTATCGCTGTAAAACAGTTTTTTGTAATTGCCTTCGCTGTTTTCGGTATAGACATCGCCGGAGTAACTGCCCGCCGTGATGACATGCAGACCGAAAAACCCAATCGCGTTCATGGGAATTGCTTTGCTGAAATTCATATCACCGCCGGCCATATTGACTCCGGCGCACTCGCCCTGCATATAAGCGTTAGGCAAAAGCGCCATGATTTTGCTCTGTCCGCTGGATACGTCAAGCGCCTGTGTGCAGTCACCTGCGGCGTAAATATTTTGCGCGCTGGTTTCGGATTTTTCGTTGACAATAACGCCCCGCTCAATTTTCGCTATTCCGTTCAGAAGAGCGGTGTTAGGACGCACGCCAACTGCGAGAACAAGGACATCGAAATCTATCGTTTCGCCGCCGTCCAGAACAGCGGCATTATTTTTGAAATTTTTGACGTTAGCTGAAAGTCTGAATTGAACGCCCTTGTTTTCCAGATGGTTTTGAACCAGCCTTGCGCCGTCATCGTCGAGAATACTCGACAAAATCCGCGGGGCAAGATCGAGCACCATTATGTGTTTTACCCGCTGGTGAATGCCCTCGGCGCATTTCAGGCCGATAAGGCCTGCGCCGATAATCAGCACGCGCTTGTCGCTTCCAAGTAACGTGTCTAATTTACGCGCGTCATCAAGGCTCATAAACGTACATTTATCTTTGACCGTATCAATGCCATCGAACCCTGGCACAAACGGTGAAGAACCTGTTGCGACAAGCAGTTTATCAAAGGGTATTGCTTTGCCGTCCGCTAAAATTACTTTTTTCGCCGCATCGTCAATTTTCGTTACCGTTGCGTTTGCGAGTAACGTACAGTTGTTGTCCTTGTAAAAATTATCGCCGCGATACTTCATCCCTTCCTCTGTAACTTTACCAAGCAGAAGATACGAAATGAGCGGGCGTGAATAGGTATGGTGCGGCTCGTTGGTGATAACGGTAATCTCTCCCTGCGAATCAATCTGACGGATACCCTCTACCGCGCCAACACCCGC
>JAIRUC010000315.1 GCA_031254615.1 Treponema sp.
CCGCCGGAAGTGGCAAAGGCGTTTATTTCATTGCTGTCAAGTATTGCCACATGGTAGCCGTTGTAAACATCGGGACGCGGTGAATTAATGGTAATTGCCGTGCAGATATTATTCAGGTAGGCAGTCAGTGCAGGGCCTCCGGTCCAAAATTTGTAGTTAGAAAGTATATTTGCGGCTACCGCACGGCCGATATAGTATTCCTGTTCGGGAGTAATTTCCTCCGCGGCGCTGCCTATTGCCTTGCTCGAATTACTGATTGCGTTTGCCGTGTTTTTGTCGATGACTCCTGCCGCACCTGCTATCTGTGCGCCGGCACCCGCAACTTTCGCAACACTTGCGCATGAAACTACCGCACAGGAAAAGGCAATTACCGCTGTTAGTACAATAAATTTATTTTTCATAATTATTCCCCCATAGCAAGACGGCCGTCTATAAGAAACTTTTCAAGCTCTGCTGTGTTTACGGAAAGCGCTTCGACTTTATCAACATCCGCATAGTTCACTTTTCCCTTCGTCTTGTAAGAGTTTTCGACTTCCTGATTAAAGCCTTTTCCCGCAAGTGCTACTTCTCTTGCCGATGCCGTATTTGTGTTTCCGGACACAATCTGCTTTGCGGACAGATTTGCTGTCGCGGTCCATCCGGTTACCGAAGAATTCGACGCGCTTCGGACCTCAACGTTTTTTCCGTTAACCTGCAATATTGTAACACGATCTCCGTAGTTCAAAGTTCCTTTGGTGCTTGCAAAAAATCCCGTAGAAGATTTTAGAGAGGCAGTTTTTACCGCCACATACATTGTACCGCCTTTGGAAGCCTGCGCCGCCGCAAAACCGGCAGTAAACAAAACCAAAACAAGCATTAAAATGACTCTTTTCATAATTTTATCTCCTGATAAATTTAGTTTTACTACTTTTCCGTTAAATTATCCACCCCATTGTCCCATACTTTTTCATCCGGGGGAGCGGCGATATATTTGGAGCATCTGTCAAGGTATTTTTTCGCCGCCATATCAGAGTTGTTCTTGTTGAAAATCGCGTGAAAAATGTTTTGCGCTCCAAGGAAATCCCGTTTTTCATACAAATTAAAGGCCGTTTCCCAGCTTTTTACCATGCTAAGCAATTCCGGCCGCGCTTCACTTGCGATGTCCAGAAGCTCGTAGAGCCGAAGCGGCGTATTGATACCCACAACCCTCACCCTGCTTAACGGCCTTAATATAAATTCATCCCCTATGTGCTGGCGGGTATATTCGCTTATCAGGATTCCGCCCGTGTCGTACTGCTTGTTTACCCCCTCAAGCCGCGCCGCAAGATTAACGGCGTTCCCCATAATTGTATAGTCCATTTTGTTTGGTGTTCCCATGTTGCCGACAACCATGTCGCCGGTGTTAATGCCAAGCCGCGTAAAAAGAGGATTGGGATCATCGGCGCTTTTTGTCGCGCCTTTTCCGGCAAGCGCTTCCAGTACTTTGCGCGTAACAAGCCCGCTGCTCAGCGCGTCGCGGTTTATTTCTATCTCGGCCCTTTTCATCATTATGGCGGCTCTGCAGGCAAGCGCGGCGTGGTTGTCCATGTGAACTGGAGCGCCAAAGAAGGCGATAATCGCGTCTCCTTCGTATTTGTCGATCGTTCCCTGATAATCAAGCACAATGTTGCTCATTCTTGTCAGGTAAAAATTGAGCAGTTCTACCAGCTTTGCCGGATCACCTAACGCTTCCGAAATTGTGGAGAAGGCGCGGACATCGGTAAAGATTGCAGTCATCTCCCTTTTTTCGCCGCCAAGTTTTAATTGGGAGGGGTCTTGTATAATTTGATCGATAACTTTCGGCGACAGGTATTGGGAGAAAGCCGATTTTATAAAGCGTTTCTGACTGCCCTCTGTCGCGTAATTGTAAAGAGTTGCGGTAATAAAAGAGGCGAGGATGCCGGCAATAAAAGTTATCATCGGAAGCCACAGCCCGCTCCAGTGATACGCGCCAAATGAAACCGCGATGATTACAACAATAAAAAAGACAATTCCGCCGACAGAAAGGGAAATGCGGTTTGAAAACAGAGTGAGCAAAACTACCGCTGTCACTATCGCAAAAAGAATGCCCATGTTTACAGGCAGAGAACTTTCTCTGATAAAATCATCCTGCAGCATATTATCAAGCATGGTGATATGACAGCCCATTCCCGGATACAGCGAAGAAATCGGTGTGCTGAAAATATCGAAAAGCCCGGGCGCGTAAAAACCAAAGAACACAAAAGTATCCGCAAAATTTTCCGGTGATAACATCGGTTCTTTTCCGTTCTTCAAATCCTGCGCGCTTTTTAATATGTCGCTTGCCATGTAGGGAATATAGCGATCCAGTTCCCCACGGTAGCGCAGTAAAGCATTGCCGTCTTTATCGACCGGAATTGTATACTCTTCCCATTCAAGCACGCTGTCTTTTTCGTTGTAGCTGATTGTTTGTCCTGCCCCGGAAACCATCAGTATAGATGCTGAAAGTCCGGGCACTACTTTTCCGTCAAACAGCGCAAAAGGCTTTACGCGCCGGATAATTCCGTCAGAGTCGGGTTTGCCCGTAACGCAGCCCAAAGCGGCGGCGGCGTCTGTCAGTTCCTGAATCGGAAATTGAGCGCCTGTTTCGTTTTCATACTCAAACGCAACATCAAAACAATTCAGAAAAGCGCCGAAATTTTCGGTTTGAAAAAAAGGCTTTTCCAAACCGGACGGCCAGGAACGGGCGCTTCCGGTCTGGCTGGAGAAAAAGACAGCCTGCACAACTTTTCCGTAATCGCTCGCGGCTTTCGCGAATGAAGCGTCATCTTCTCTTGCGCTTAAACTTTGAAGCGCGTCAATAATTACTCTGGATGTCTGCCTTGACATTCTTGACTGTGAATCTCTTCTGCCCCTTTCGGTCTCGGCAAAAGCGCCCGACGCCTCGTCATCTTCAAGATAACTTACGGCGTTATCAATAATTTCGTCCTGTCTGGCATTCCGGTAAACAGAGGGCTCTGAAAATATTACGTCGAAAGCGACAGCCTTTGCGTTGCCAAGGTTCATGTACTCTACGATTTCGGCATAAGCCTGCCTTGGCCACGGCCACCCCCAACCCCGCTCCTTCTGCGCCCAGTCAAGACAATCCTGTGTCAGCACAATTACGATAATTTCATCGGACGGGCGTGTATAATCTGCCATAAGTCGAACCCGAAAATCGTAGGATTTATACTCAAGATAATTGAAAATCCCTAAAAAATGCAGGCCGCTGATAACAAGAAACACCACAACTGTAATAATCAGCGCAAAGTGTTTTTTCCCGATTTTTATTTTTTTCGCCATACACTACCCCTTTTGTTATAAATATATCATAATTATATATAACAACAAATATGAAATATTAGGAGACTTAAATGAGCGATATAAAAAAGCGAAAAATATCCCTTCCATGGGTTTGGTTTATAGCGACCGCGGTGATTTGCATATTGCTTTCTTTTGTCATAATCCCGGGGGCGGCGGCGCAGGGAAACGGCCAGTCCGTTCTTCAGGGGACAACTCAGGTTCAGCAAAACCGTAAATATCATTCCGTAATGCAGAATGTGTTTAACTTTATTCAGAATCATTATGTAGAGGAAGTTGATCCTCAGGTGATTTTTGAAGGTGCGATGAACGGTATGTTCGGCGCTCTGGACGACCCGTATTCAACATTTTTAACGGAATCCGAAATGAAAGATATGGGCGACACAACCCAGGGAAGTTTTGGCGGAGTGGGTCTCAACATCATTAAGGCAGTCTCGCCAAGGCCGGACGGGAAGCCGATGTGGGTCGAAGTTACTTCCCCCATTGAAGACACTCCGGGCTGGCGCGCGGGAATTAACCCCGGCGATTTTATAACTGAAATTGACGGCATACCAACAGAAACAATATCAATGGATGAAGTCCTTTCAATATTGAGAGGAACGCCGGGCGAAAGCGTAAAATTGATGATAAGGCGCGGTGAAAAAATGGAATTCCCCGTTACGCTTGTCAGGGCAATTATCGAAGTGCCCACGGCGAAATACGCGATGATTGGCGACACCGGTTATTTAAAACTGCTTACCTTTACCCCGATGACAGCAAGCAGGGCAAAAGACGCCATAAATGAATTTAAAACGAAAAATTACAAGAGCCTGATTCTGGATCTTCGGAACAATTACGGCGGACTTTTAAATTCGGCAGTTGATGTTTCCGGCCTATTTCTTGAAGGCGGGCTTGTTGTGCGAACAAGGTCAAGAATCCCCTCGGAGAACCGCGACTTTAATGCAAGGCGCGCCAGTGTTGTTCCCGCTGATATTCCTGTTATTGTGTTGATTAACAGAGGTTCCGCTTCCGCTTCCG
>JAIRUC010000025.1 GCA_031254615.1 Treponema sp.
GCGCCGGAAATCCCGCCGGTAATTGTAACTCCCAATTATAACGGCGATGATATTGGAACCTTAAACATTGTGGAAGGGGTAAATTTTAAAATATCAGTCAAGGCTGAAAACTCCTATAATACCGACATGACCCGGCTTTATGCGAATTCTACTCCGTATAATATTGTAATTGATATAGATAATACCGGAACAGAAAATTGTACCGGTGCGAATTTTCAACTGGATTTCGGCGATTTAAATTTTTCACCGTCAAGTTATGATAGGATTTTGGGGACCATTGTGCCGGGAGCAAAAAAAAGCCTTTCCTTTACGGTTAATTGTCCCACCTATATCGATCAACTGGCATATAAAGACAAAGTTATCGGAATAAACATCAAGGATGTTAATAATAGATCTTGGGACGATTCGGTACAGCTTCAGTTTCACAAAGCGCCGGTGCAATTCAATATCAGATCAGATAAACAAGTGCAGGGTGTAATTATTTCTCCCAGGCAAAAGGCGTATCACTTCAGCAGTGATGCGGCTTCAGGTTATTCGACTGACGTAACACTGCCATGGACTACAGAACCGTACCTTGTGGTATTTTCAGGTGCAACACTGGAAAGCGAGACACGGTATTCCTTTGGGATCAATGTGATCCCCGACACAAACTTTATTGATTTTTACCAAACAGGCTTACACGAACCTAATAACACTGAAGAACAGGCCTATGTGATAGATGCACGGACTGAACCAAAGGTCATGTCGTTCCTGCATTTGAACGATATTGATTATTTTTTGGTTAACCTTGATCCTGACGCTACGCCGGTATACATAGCGATAGATAACACTGACGGCGTTTATACCGTTTCCGGCGATAATAACGGCGACGGCGGGGCAAACCCCGGCGAAAACTTTACTCTGAATTTAAAGGTAAGGAATATCGGGGTTAAGGACACATCCGGTGTTTCGGCAAGGTTGTCTAAAGCAAGTAATAGCGGTAATAGCAGTCATCTTTCCATAAATTATCCCGACAATGTATACTTGGGCGCATTGTCCGCGGGAGGGGCTTCGGTAAATGCCGCCTTCTCAATGAATATTTCCTCAGCCTGCCCTGCGGGGGTGGATATACCTCTTCAAGTTGAGTTTACAAACAATGACGGCGACAAGTGGCAGAGTAATTTTAGCCTGCACATATATCCGCCCAGCCCTGCAAACGTACAGGCGCAGGCGTTATCTGAAACAAAGAACCTCGTGTCATGGAATAAGGCAACAGGGGCGACAGGCTACAAGATATATAACTCAATCGGGGAAGTGATCGAAACCGTTAATGACGGCAACACTCTAAGCTATGAACATTCCGGTCTTAGCGCCGGAACGGTTTACCGTTACCGCGTCAGTACTCTTGCCGCCGGCGATGAAAGCGTCAAAACAGCAGAGGTTTCGGCGAGGACATGGGAGAGGCTCATTTTCAACAAACAACATGGCGGCATGGTTAGCGCGGGTATCCCGCACTATTACCGGTTTTATGTAACAAACAGCACAAGCTATCGCTTTTCTTCTAATGTGAGTACTTATGTCAAATATGAATCCAATAATGATAACTGGTTTAACCTGTTGAGCTGGGATGAGCCAACTATGACCGCGTCACAGAGCGGTTGGGCATATATCAATTTTGAAAACGCCGGAGACTATTCACTCAGGATTATGTCAGGCGAATCCACGGTGGGCAATTTTGTCTTTACCAATCCAACCTCAACTGGCACTGTCATAAGCGAGGCGGATAAAACAGTTACGGTTAGAGTTCCATTTGGCACAAACCTGACAAGCCTTACTCCGTCAGTAACAGCCGCTTCCGGCTGGACATGCGCGACAAGCGGAGCGAAGAATTTTACCAATCCCGTGGAATACGTCTTTACTAAGGGCGATGCCACCCAAATTTATTGCGTAACCGTTATACCTAACGGAGATGGTGAGATTGAGATAAACCCACCCCCGATAACTGATATAGACATCCCGGGATTTCCAACCACATCTTTTTCCCTGTCCAGAAGCGAGGCCGGCGGTATCATTACGTCAAAGGATATAACCCTGACAGGGACAGGCTACACATCCATTCAATGGTGGGTTGGAGAAAAAGACAAAACATTATCCGCGACCAATGGCCGCATGACATTCACAGTTAATGCTTCGGAGTATACGCTGGGACAACATACCCTGACGGTCATCGTATTCAAGGAAGGAGTTCCATATTCCAGCGAAGTTGATTTTAACGTGGTTCAGTAGGGGGTCGGCATGAAAAAATATATTTGCGGATTATTGTTGATTCTGCCGCTGCTGTTCGGGTGTTCTGACCCATTACAGAAACCGCTGCGGCCCGTGGATTCGGGGAAAATTTCCGCCGGCATGGGGCGGGTCATTATCGGTCAGGAAGACAGCCGCACGATTCTTCCTGATGCGCCTGAATTTGTTTCGTATGTTATAAGTTTCCAGTATCAAGGCGATAGCGAGACAAGCATGAATGAACATACTGTTTCATCCCTGCCCTGTACGGTGGAACTGGCCGCGGGGAATTGGCTTGTTTCGGTAGTTGCCAATACCTATATTGAAGGCGTACCGGGACTTGATGATGGCGATTACCCTGCGGCCTCCGGCAGTTCTACCGTAACGGTAAACGCCAGCAGTACAACTCAGGTCTCCGTGAATCTTGATGTCGGTGCAACTGTTATTGGCAAAGGTATTTTGGAATACAATATTGGCGCGCTGCCCGATGAAGGACCGGGCAGCGGCGCTGTATTGCGTATTTTAGATATGTATAAAAATGAAGTAATAGCAAGAGATTTGAGTGAATCCGCTTCAGGAACAATTATCATTGATGCCGGTTATTACATTTTGCAAATTCAGGTTAGCCCAAGAAGCTCGCGTTCAAGAACAGAGTTGCTACATATTTATAGCGGTCATACTACGGTGATTGCCGAAGACAGGTGGATTTTTAACGCGGGAGAAGCGGTATACAACAGCGTAGAAGAACTTTCCGAGTTCCTTTCCGCGGCGCCGGCAAATACAATAGACACCCCGTATCCGGTAAAGCTCAATGTTAATTTACAGGATTTGGCATATTCGGCTTATTCTTATTACCATGTGCTAGGCGCTCTTTTTAACGCGTTGGCCGAAAAATATGTCAGCGTAGATTTAAGTGATTCAACCGGCACATTGGAAACAGCAAGTATTCCGGACAACAGGCATTCCTCTCCTTCAACAAACAAGGATAAATTGGTTTCCATTATATTCCCGGAAACGGTAACATTCATTCCGCAGTACACCTTCAACGATTGCACGTCACTAAAATTTGTAAAATTTCCGGAATCTCTGGAAAGAATAGGCGTTAATGCTTTTCAAAACACGAGAATAACAAACGCCGATCTATCCGGCTGTTCAGCCTTAGCCACGATTGTCGCGTATGCTTTTAACGCCTGTACTTCTCTGGAAGAAATAATTTTACCTCCCTCTCTGCGTGTAATTGATGACTACGCGTTTGCCGGATCGAAAATCAGCGATGTTGATTTGCCCGCTTCCGTAGAAACTATCGGTTTACGTGCATTTAACAACTGTGCCAGCCTTGTCTTGAACATTCCGGCTGATTCTGCCCTGCAAACCATTAAAGCCGGAGCCCTTGCCGGTTGTTCCAATTATAGAACCGAAATGGATTTTTCCGGCCTTGAGCAGTTAAGCAGTATTGATTTATCGGCAAATACGGAACTGGAAAACCTGGACCTTTCCAACTGTGAAAAATTGGTAACAGTAATCATGGGCAATCAAAAAATGCTAAAAAATCTTAACCTTTCCGGTTGTACCAGCCTGCCATCTATAGATCCGACAAGTTGTACCGCGTTAAAAAATCTTGATCTTTCCGGCTGTACAAGTTTACTTTCAATTATATTATACGAATGTGCGGCCATGGAAACGGCAAATCTTTCTAACTGTTCCAGTTTAAACCAGATGAGAACATACACAGCGCCTTCTACTCCCGACGGATATATATTCAAACGCCTAACAAATCTAAAGCACATTGATCTTTCAAACTGTACTGCCTTAACTTCGCTTAATTACCCTGCCTATTATGCATTTGAGAATTGTTCCGCGTTGACGACAGTGAATTTATCCGGCTGTACCAGTTTTTTGGGGGGGATCGGCAGAGGAGATTTTGACGGATGCACTTCGCTTATTTCGGTGGATTTATCCGGATGCACTACCATAAAAACTATTTATGCAGGGGACTTTACAAATTGCACTGCCCTTCAATCCATAAATTTTTCCGGTTGTACCGCCTTGTCAGAAATCAGAAATAATTCATTTAACGCCAGCGCCGGTTTTACATCGCTGGATTTATCAGACATTAATATGCCGCCTGTCCTTGGGAATACTGTTTTTAATGCATCGGCAGACTTCACCATCTATGTTTCCGCTGATGTTGTAGATGCATACCAAACTGCCGATGGCTGGAGTGACTACGCCGGCAAAATTCAGGCCAAGCCGTAACAATCATATAACGGCGGGATTTTTGTGGTTCAGTAAAGGGAGATGTTATGAAAAAGTATTTTTACGGATTGTTGCTGGTTTTACCGCTCATATTCGGATGTTCTGATCCGTTTCAGAATTCTCTATTGCCAAACCCGGATTCAGGTGAAATTCCCTCCGGCATGGGGCGGGTTATTATCGGTCAGGAAGGAAGCCGCACCATTCTTCCCGACACGCCTGAATTTGTTTCGTATGTGCTTGAATTTGAGTATCAGGGAGAAGACGAGGAAAGCAAGGACAACCAGACGGCAACTTCATTGCCCTGCGCTGTGGATTTAACGCCCGGTTCCTGGCTTATCGCTGTAACGGCATATACCCGCATTGAAGATGTGGACGGGCTTACCGATGGCGACTACCCGGCGGCGGAAGGCAGTACGACCGTAACGGTCAGCTCGGGGGAAAGTATTTCGGTTACCGTAGATCTGAGCAGCGGCACGGCAATGCCGGGCGAGGGGGTTCTTGAATACGACATCGGTCTGCCCGATGTAACTGTCAGCGCGGAACTGCGTATTCTGAACATGGCAGACAAAAGCACAGAGGTTTCAAAAGACCTGATGGAAACCGCATCCGGCAGCATCGCGCTGAACGCGGGGTACTACTTGTTACAGGTACAGGTGAATACCGGAAGGATACGCTCAAAAACGGAATTGATTCATATTTACAGCGGGCATACCACCCGCGCAGCCGGAAGCAGCTGGAATTTTAACACCGAGGAAGGGGTGTACCTGAGTCTTTCTGAACTGGAGGAAATTCTTGATGCCGCGCCTGCCAATACGACGGACACTCCGTATACGGTGAAGCTTAATGTTGATTTACAGAGTTTGGCAACAAGTTCCTGGAAAAACTATCACACTATTTATGCTGTTTTGGGCGCTCTCTACAATGCGCTTCACGGAAAATATATAAATTTGGATTTAAGCGGGGCGACCGGAAGTTTCACCAGCTATCCAGGTTATTCCTACGACAACGAATATTATTACTCATCTACTCCAGAATTTGGAAAAACATTGGTTTCAGTTGTACTACCTGAAGATATAACTGGTATTTTTCCTTATACATTTTCAGGTTGCAGCTCATTAAAAACGATTGTTTTTCCACAGTCATTGCAGACAATCGGAAGTTATTCCTTCCAGGGATGTTCTTCACTGGAAGAACTTGAACTTCCTGATTCTCTTCAAACAATAGGAGCGTCGGCCTTTGAGGGCTGTACCGATCTTTATTCCGATATCGCCTGTCTCGATCTTTCGGTTTATCCCAACCTGCTTTCCATTGGGGATAACGCGTATAAAAATTGCGTTCAGTTTACATCGCTTAAATTACCGCCGTCTTTGAAAACTTTGGGCGCCGCTTTCTCCGGCTGTACCGGTCTTATGTCAGGAGTAACCAGCATAGACTTGTTGGCCTGTTCCGCTCTGGAAACCATCGGCGCTTCGGCTTTTGAGGGCTGGACCGTTTTGAAAATAACCGCATTCCCCTCCTCGCTTAAAAACATTGGCAACAGCGCGTTTAAGGGTTGTGCATTGGGTACTATAGCCTTGCCTGCGGCAGTGGAAACTATCGGCGCTTCGGCTTTTGAAGGATGTACCGTTTTGAAAATAACCGCATTCCCCTCCTCGCTTAAAAACATTGGCGACGGCGCGTTTAAGGGTTGTACATTGTTTGGTACTATAGCCTTGCCTGCGGCTGTGGAAACTATCGGCGCTTCGGCTTTTGAAGGATGTACCGGCCTTGTTCTGAACATTCCCTCCAATTCCGCCCTGCAGAGAATTGGAGCGGGCGCGTTTAAGGATTGTACATTTTACCGTACCGCAATGGATTTTTCCGGACTTAAGTTTTTGACAAGCATTGATCTGTCAGGCTATACCGAACTGGAAACTCTGAATCTTTCCGGCTGTATCAGGCTGCCTTCGATAAACGTAAACGGCTTTGCCACGCTCAAGCAACTGAATCTTTCGGGGTGTAATCAGTTAAAAACAATTGCGGCCTCCAATGCAGCCAGTTTGGAACAGCTTGATTTGTCAGGCTGTACCGCTCTTACATCAATTAATATGGAAAATGCCGCCGCGCTGGAACAGATTAACCTTTCGGGCTGTACGGCTCTAACCGGCAACAATATCAATTTGTCCGGCTGTACCGCGCTCACCACAGTAACGCTGAGTCCAAGCACAGGTACAATTCCGGCGGCGGCGTTTTCGGGCTGTACCAGCCTGGACAGCCTGTATTTTGCCGGTTCCCAGGCAACCGAGTCATTCAATCTGTCGGCCCTTGACTGGCTGAAATCCGCAGATCTTTCCGCCTGTACCGGCCCGATTGTAATTGGGGCAAATGCTTTTGCCAACTGCGCCGCGCTGGAAACGGTTGTCCTTCCCGCGTCCCTGACCGCAATCGGCAATTCGGCCTTTGAAGGCTGTACCAGTCTTTACTCCAATATCACCTGCCTTGATCTTTCGGTTTATCCCAACCTGCTTTCCATTGGGGATAACGCGTACAAAAATTGCGCTCAATTTACATCGCTTGTATTACCGTCATCCCTGAAAACTCTGGGCGCCGCTTTTTCCGGCTGTACCGGCCTTATGACCGGATTAACCGGTTTAGACTTGTTGGCGGCCTGTCCCGCCCTGGAAACCATAGGGAATGACGCTTTCAGGGATTTTACCTCCCTTGCCGCCGTAAGTTTTCCAAAGTCTGTCAAGACAATAGGGGGTTATGCGTTTTCTAATACTGCCTTGACCTCGGTGGATTTATCCGATTGTACCGCCCTGACAAGCATAGGTGTTGCCGCGTTCCCCTCTGTTTCTATTGTCTCGCTGGATTTGTCCGGCTGTGCCGCTCTGGCAAGTATTGATACTATTGCGGTTTCAAATTCCGATGTCTTGGCATCGGTGGATTTATCCGGTTGTACCGCCCTGACAAGTATAGGCAATAATGCGTTTAGTCAGTGTACAGCCCTGACATCGGTGGATTTATCTGGCAGTACCGCTCTGACAAGCATAGGCGCTAACGCATTTACTATGTGCGATGAGCTTGCCGCTGTTTCTTTTCCCAAATCCCTGGAAACTATTGGAGATGGAGCATTTTCTGGCTGTATTGCTCTTACATCGGTGGATTTTTCCGGTTGTACCGCTCTGACAAGCATAGGCGCTAGCGCATTCAGAATGTGCAATGAGCTTGCCGCTGTTTCTTTTCCCAAATCCTTGGAAACTATTGGATATAGAGCATTTCAAGGCTGTACTGTTCTTACATCGGTAGATTTTTCCGGTTGTATCGCTCTGACAAGTATTAGCATTGTTGGAGCGCCATCAATACCTGCCGATGGAGCATTTCAAGGCTGTACTGTTCTTACATCGGTGGATTTTTCCGGTTGTACCGCTCTGACAAACATAGGCTATTATGCGTTTAGTCAGTGTACTGCCTTGGCATCGCTGGACTTATCCGATTGTACCGCTCTGACAAGGATAGGCTATTATGCGTTTAGGCGGTGTACTGCATTGACATCGGTGGATTTCTCCGGCTGTACCGCCCTGATAAGCATAGGCAATATGGCGTTTGATCAGTGTACTGCATTGACATCGGTGGATTTCTCCGGTTGTACCGCTCTGATAATCATAGGTGGGTTTCGCTACAGCGCTCTTACCTCTGTGGATTTATCCCCTTGTGCCGCTCTGGAAACCTTTGGCAGTGAACTATCGTTACCATCGGATGGACCATTTTCTTACTCTTCTACTCTTGTCTCTGTGGATTTATCCGGCTGCGCCGTTCTTAAAAACATGTATCACATTACTAACTCTCCGGCTCTTGCCCTACTGGATTTGTCAGGGACACCAGTACCGCCGAGGCTTCCGGTTAGTACGGAGTATACTTTTCCGGCTAGCCTTGTTATCTATGTCCCGGCCGAAAGCGTTGACGCATACAAAGCCGCCTCCGGCTGGAGCGATTACGCTTCCCAAATTCAGGCTAAGCCGTAACAGTCATATAACGGCGGGACTCTTTTAGTTCAGTAATGGAGATGTGATGAAAAAGTACCTTTGCGGATTACTGTTGATTATACCGCTTTTATTCGGATGTTCTGATCCGGCGCAGGAACTTCTGTTGCCTGCGGATTCAGGCGCAATCGCTGCCGGTACTGGTCGGGTCATTATAGGCAAAGAAGAAAGCCGCACCATTCTTCCTCAAACACCGGTGTTTGTTTCGTACCTATTGAGTTTTGAGTATAAGGGCGAAGGCGAAGTGGAGAAGGGCAATCAGCAAACAGATTCATTACCCTGTGCCGTGGATTTATCGCCCGGCGACTGGCTTATTACGGTAACCGCCTATACCCGCATTGAAGGCGTGGACGGGCTTACCGACGGCATTTATCCGGCGGCGGAAGGCAGTACGACGGTAACGGTCAGCTCAGGAGTCAGCGTCTCGGTTACTGTAAACTTAAGCAGCGGGACAGGGATAGCAGGCGATGGCGTTTTTGAATACGAGATTGGTTTGCCTGTGAGTGATCTTCACGGCGCGGCGCTGCGGGTTTTAAACATAGACAGAACAGAAGCCGCTTCAAAAGACCTGCTGGAAGCCGCGTCCGGCGCTATTGTCCTGGACGCGGGATACTACCTGTTACAAGTGAAGGTTACTACCGGCAGGGCGCGTTCCAAGACGGAAATGATTCACATTTACAGCGGGCATACCACCCGCGCAGCCGGAAGCGGCTGGAATTTTAATACCGAAGAAGGGGTGTACCTGAGTGCGGCGGAACTTTCTGAATTTCTTGAAGCCGCGCCTGTAAACACCGTGGATACTCCGTATACGGTGAAGCTCAATGTTGATCTGCAGAGTCTGTCTTCACGTGACTCTTATAATTATATTATTGTTCTGGGCGCGCTCTTTGATGCCCTGCATGGCAAATTTATAGATTTGGATTTAAGCAATGCAAGCGGAGAGTTGGAAGCCGTGCTTTCTAATCATTACTCTACTGCGTCCAGTGATAAGGACAAACTGGTTTCGGTTCTTTTGCCTGAGACTCTGACATATATTAGCCACTCTACTTTTTCAGGTTGTACTTCTTTAAATACGATTAATTTTCCAAATTCATTGCAAAAAATCGGAACATCCGCTTTCAATTATTGTTCTTCTCTGGTTTCAATTGATCTGAGCGCCTGCTCATCCCTTGTTACAATCGAGGGAAGTGTATTCACAGGTTGTTCTTCTCTGGAAGAAGTAAAATTGCCCGATTCTGTCGAAACCATAGGAGGTCATGCCTTTTCCGGTTGTACCAGTCTTGCGGAAATGGTATTCCCCGCTTCTCTGCGCAGTCTTGGAAACAGCAGTATAGGGAGTGGGGGCACTTCCGGATATACTTTTCAGGATTCGGGAATAGTCAGGGCTGATTTTTCCCGTTGCGCTTACCCGCCGGAATGGGTATGGTGGTGTTTATTTTCGCGATGTAAAAATCTTAACGAGGTAATTTTAAATCCCGCCATTACATCAATAGGCATGGGAATGTTTGCCGGATGTACTTCCCTGGAAAACATAACCCTGCCCGCATCGCTCAAGGCGATTGGAGAACAGGCTTTTGATGGATGTACCCTGCTTGGTACGGTCGCTTTGCCCGCTACGGTAGAATCCATTGATTCCCGGGCTTTTGACAAATGTACCAATCTTGTTCTGGACATTTCTCCCAATTCCGCCCTTAAGAGCATCGGCGCAAATGCGTTTAGGGATTGTTCCAATTACTGTCCCATTATGGATTTTTCCGGTCTTGCAAACCTAACCAGTATTGATTTGACAGCTTATACCGCACTGGAAAGCTTAAATCTTTCCGGTTGTGTCAAGCTGCCTTCGGTAAATTTAACCGGTTTTACCGCGCTTACTGGTTTAAATCTTTCCGGCTGCACCACATTGCCCTCCATAGATTTGACGAGTAATACCGCGCTGGAAAGCTTAAATCTTTCCGGCTGTACACAGTTGAAAACAATAACAGCGCCGAATCTTGTTAATCTGGAGCAAGTCGATCTTTCCGGTTCCAGCGCGTCAACATCGTTAGTTTTCAGCGGCTGTACGTCTCTTGCTGATGTTAAATTGCCCGCGTCCGCCAATATAGGATCGAATACCTTTACAGGATGCACGCAGGCTGTTTTCTCCGTAACCGGAACCGGAAGTCTTTCCGTTGACGAAACCGGCAGAATTCTTAAAAGCGGCACTGTCCTTGTCGGGTGGCATTCCGCGTCCGGCGCTGTTACCATACCGGAGGGGATAACGGGTATTAACGGCGGCGCACTGGAAGATACTATCACCGCGCTTACATTGCCGTCGACTATAACAACCAGTTTTGCCAATGTTTCAAACGCGCTAAAAGACCTTCCCTCAGTGCAAACCATTGATTTCTCTTTGTGTGATTCCATTACAACCATTGAGTCTACTACCCAAAATAATTATCTGTTTATGGATGTAATGTGTGCCGGTGCCACGGTTATTTTCCCTTCATCCATTAAAGATGTGTATTCAGGCTTTTCCGGAAGCGAATTTAATACGCTTGATTTTTCGGCATGTACAGGCTTGCGGCAGCTTAATATAACGAATTGCGCATCATTGGAAACGGTGATGCTTCCGGTAATACCGTACCTTGGGTTATACTCGAATTCCGATCCGTACCAATATTTAAGTATTTACGGATGCCCCTCTCTTACCACTTTTGAAGTTCAAAGTACAGGGTATTTCAAAACTCTTGAGAATGGGACTATCTTAACCGATAGCGCGGGCAGACTGCTTGCATGTCCATCTGCGAATGGTAATGTTTATATTCCTGACGGAATTATTTCAATTAATGGGATGTACACATTCAGGAACAATACAATGATAACTTCAATCAGTCTCTCACCAGGATTGACAGGTATTGACGGTCGTTCTTTTACCGGATGTACAAATCTGGCAAGTTTTGACACAAGCAGAACCAGCACTTACAGCACAAAAGAAAGTGGTACTGTGCTTTGCAGCGCTGACGGTAAAACTTTATTGGCATGGCCGTCCGCGACAGGTGTAATTACACTTTCTTCGGGAATTACAGCCATTGCCGAGTATGTGTTTGAAAATAACCTAAACATCACGGCGGTTGATTTTTCCAATTCAAATGAGCTTGAATCAATAGGGCGTTGGGCGTTTTCCAGTTGTGCAAATATAGAAACTGTTAATCTATCAGGATGTACCGCTCTGGTAAGCATTATTGATAGTGTTTACGGCACATTTAGTGAGTGTTCTGCTCTTGCCTCTGTAGATTTATCAGGATGTACCGCTCTGGTAAGAATAGGTAATTATACCTTTTATTTGTGTACTGCCTTGACATCGATAAATTTATCCGGTTGTACCGCCCTGACAAGTATAGGTGAGACTGTGTTTGGGAACTGTTCTGCACTTGTCTCGTTGGATTTATCCCCTTGTATTGCTCTGTCAAATATAGGTCGTTCTGTGTTTTATAACTGTACTGCTTTAACATCAGTGGATCTGTCGGGAACGGCTGTACCACCGGTACTTGCAAGCGACACTTTTTATTCCTACCTCCCGATTAACATTGTTGCTATTTATGTCCCAGCCGGAAGCGTTGACACATACAAAGCCGCCACTTATTGGAGCAGCCAAGCCG
>JAIRUC010000054.1 GCA_031254615.1 Treponema sp.
CCTTACTCTTCTTCCGTCAGCGGCACATATCAGATAGCGTTCAATACGTCTGCAACAGCGCCGTAACGCGGATACACAAAGTGTCTGTCACTGCTTGAATGTCCAGTGACAGACTGAAGAAAAGTGGTTAGTTATTAGAAAAAAAGCTATAACTAACCACTAACCTCATAACACGCAAAACTATGGTTACAGCTAACAACCCACTCCCTGCGCTTTACTTCCTGACAAACCACTCATCAATAACCGAAAAATCCGCACCCGGCGTTACTCTTACACTATTGTCCTCAAAAACAAATACCACCTCTGTTCCTTGAAAAGCCCCAAGTAATTTTACTCCCTCTTCATAGCCAAGGGCGAATAATGTTGTCGAAAGAGCGTCCGCGTCCATGGAATTGGCGGCAATAATTGTAACCGACAAAAGTCCGTCTCTTACAGGATATCCTGTGGAGGTGGAGAGTATGTGGTGATAGCGCACGCCGTCTTTTTCAAAAAAACGTTCATTCACGCCGGATGTTACTATCGTTTGTTTGCTGTCCGTATTCTTAACCTGTAAAACTCCAAAGTAAAGGCCGCGTCTTTCGTTGGGGTTTTGAATACCGATTTTCCACGGGGTTTTGTCTTTTTTTTCACCTAACGTGACAATGTTTCCGCCAAAGTCGATAATTGCGCGTTTAATTCCCGCGTTTTTTATAAGAGCCGCCGCTTCGTCCGCCGCGTAGCCCTTGGCAATAGCCCCCAAATCCAGCGCCATTCCTTCGCGCTTTAGAAAAACACTGTGCGTTCCTGCGTCTAATTCAATATCCTGCCAGTTTATCATGGGCAGAGTTTTATCGATTTCTTCCTGCGAAGGAACGCTTGCGTCATCGCCGCCAATTCCCCATAGGGACACAAGCGGCCCTACAGATGGGTCAAAGGCGCCGCCTGAAATTTCCGCGAAAAAGACTGCGCGTTCAATGACTGTAAATGTGTCTTTGTTTACATTTATGCCCGCAATTCCTGCGGCGGCGTTAATGCGGCTAACGTCGGATGACGGAATGTTCACGCTCATAAGATTGTCTATTTCGCGGATTCTGGCAAAAATGTCCCGGTAGACGCTGTCTTTGGATTGTTCAAAAAGCGTTACGGTGCAAACGGTACCAAGCGCGTATTCGGAGCGCGAAGGAGATGCGGGCGCGCAGGACGCAAAAATTAAAAGCAGCGCAAAAAGGCAGTTGTTATAAACCAAAGCGTTCAGACAACTCTTTTAAATGGCTGCCGATAAAAAGCGCGCCGTAAGTAGTAAGCACAATGCCGATTGTGATTCCCATTGGCAGCAGGAAGGATATTCCCGACTCGTCCGTAAGATTTTGAAAATCAAAATTGAAGAAGGCGGTCGCCAGTGAAAATAAAATTATAAGCCCGGCAATAACCCAGCCGCGTATGGAAAAGCCGCCCGTAACGGCGTAACCGTTTTTGTCATCCTGCAATTCTTCCTGAATATCAATTTTTGCCATTATGGAATCTTCAAGGCCGGGCGAAAGAGGGAAAAAATCGTTTTCAAGAATCGAGCGGCTTACCTGATAGCGTTCAATTTCCTGAGCGCAGTTTGGGCAGAAAATGGTATGCAGCCATACCTGTATTTGGTTGAAAAGCGGCATGGAATCTGATTCTTCATAAACCATGTCTAAAATTTTTGAACAAGTCATTTTGTCTCCTGTAAATGCTCAAGCTTTTCTCTGAGCATTTTCTTCGCTCTATGCACATGAGACTTTATCGTGTTTACCGGATAACCGGTAATCGCCTCAATCTCCTGATGCGAGCGATCATAATGAAAGTACAAATCCACACAAATTCTGAAACGTTCGGGCAGGTCCTTTACCGCCGCCTGAACCGCCTCCCTTGCCGCATTTCTGATCGCTTCCCTTTCCGGCGTATCGCCGGAAAGGGCTTCCATTTTTTCTTCGGCAAGGCTGTGGTATTCCTTCCTTCTGTTTACCTCGTTAATAGCCGTGTTATAGGCTATTTTATAAAGCCATGTTGAGAACCGGCTTCTTCCTTCAAACTGCGCAAGACTCCGGTAGGCTTTAAGGAAAACTTCCTGCGTAAAATCCGAAGCATCCTCTTTGTTACGGAAAAAACTGATGCCCATTCCGTAAACCGCTCTTTCGTACTGCCGCACCAAAAGACGAAACAGGTCATTCTGCCCCGATACAATCTGACTGACAACTAACCGGTCGTTAAAGTCAGTTTCATCGGTCATTATGTTTTTCGATGCGTTTTATCACATAATAAGCCAGAAGGCCGACGCCCATCGACAAGGGGATTATTCCTCCTAACAGACCGTAAGAAGCCCCTTCAAGTATCGATAAAAGTACGGTTAACGATATGCCCACAGTACTTAAAAGCAAACCTGACAAAAGACTGAACGAATAAAGATCGAAACTTGGCCGGTTATATTGGCCGGCTTTTATCAGTAAAGATTTTTGCCGGTGATTCCACAAAAAATAGAAAAAAATCACCACCGAGCCCATTACAATTCCCACAATGGGAATAATGGCTATGATTACCTGCGCGGCGGAAGTTCTTATTTGCTCCATACCTGCTCCCAATAATTTTCTTCTATTATATTGGTTTTTCAGTCTTTCGTCCATATTTTGACAATGAAAGCAAGTTAAAAGTTGCAGGATTTACGCTTATAAGTTTCCGTCAATAATCATCATGTCGCTGAAGTAAATTGTTGAAATTTGCCCAAGACGCAAAATGGCATTGTAGCGTGTTAGGATTTCCTGTTTTGCGGTTTCTTCGTCAAGGTTGACGATTTTATCGGCGGGAAGAGTTGAAAAATAGCCGGCTGCCAAACTTCTGAACTCGCCAATTTTAGCCGCAAGCTCTTCCGTAAAAGCCGTGTCGTGAGCGGGGTAGGGGAACGCTATCGAAAGAATCAAAGTTGACGAGTTTGAAAGCGGAATCCTCAGCCGCCCCAACCCCGAAAAGACGCGGATGTCGTCCGCTGCGGCGGATGTTTGTACCGAAGCTCCGCCGGATTTTCCCAGGCTGAAAAGCGGCCGCGCGCCGGAAGAACGGGCGACGCCAAAGATAGTACCTATTATTAACAGCAGAACCAATACGCCCGCCAGCGAAAGCAACCCTATGTACAGAAACTGCGACGGTTTGGTTTTCGGCATTGTATTTTTTATCACCGGATATAGGATAGAACAAATTGGAGAAAATGTCAGTATGTTATCAGGGTAGGGAGTAGAGTTGTTTTTAGTTACTAGCCAAAATACTTTCTCGCGTTTCCAAATGATATGCCGCGTACGATTTCTTCCAACTGCTGGTGACAGGAAGGGTATTCCCCGTTTTCTACCCATTTTCCGATAAGATTGCAAAGGATGCGCCTGAAGTATTCATGGCGCGGGTAAGAGAGAAAACTGCGGCTGTCTGTTAACATTCCGACAAAAGCCGGCAGCATTCCCAAATTGGCGAGGACGCGTAATTGCTCTTCCATGCCGTCCCTGTGATCGCAGAACCACCAAGCGGAACCAAGCTGCATTTTTCCTTCAATGCCTGCCTCCTGAAAGCCGCCCATTATTGTCGCCAAAGGATAATAGTCTTTCGGGTTCAGCGAATAGAGAATCGTTTTTGGCAATTCCATATGCCCCAGAAGAGCGGCGAGCTTCTTGCTTATTTCACGATCGTTAACCGCGTCAATCCCGGCGTTTTCTCCCACTTGCAAAAGAATCTTCATATTTACGTTACGGATCACCGAAAGATGAATCTGCATTACAATGCCCCGCTGCGCGTAAAGGTTTGCAAGCAATATCAGCATTTTTGTTTTGTACGCATCGGCTTCCTGCCGAGTTATCTTTTTTCCGGCCATTGCTTTTCTGAATGTTTTCTCTATCTGACCGCTGCAAGCTACTGTATACGGCGCATATTCAAAAGCGTGATCCGACGAGCGGCAGCCCATGGAAATAAAGAAATCCAGCCGTTTTTCCAGAGCCGTAAATACGTCGTCTGTCAGTTTAATAGTCGTGCCGCTTACTTTTGCGAGTTCGTGAATATAATCGGCAAAACCGTCCGCGGCAATGTTAAGCGCTCTGTCCGGACGGAAAGAGGGGATGGCTTTAGTATCAATTTTTCCTATCGGGGCTGTTCCGTTGGCAATAGCGAGGTGATATTCAAGTGAATCAACAGGATCGTCTGTTGTTCCTACGGCGTATATTTTAAATTTTTCAAAAATGCCTTTTACTGACAATTCGGGTTTTTGAAGAAGCTCATTTGCCCTGTTCCAAATTGCAGGCGCGCTTTTTTGTGTAAGCGGTTCATGGATACCGAAATATCGCTGTAGTTCGAGATGAGTCCAATGGTACAACGGATTACCGATCAGGTTTTCCACTGTCCGCGACCATGCGATGAATTTGTCATAATTATCGGCATTGCCAGTGATATATTTTTCTTCAATGCCCATCGCGCGCATCATTCGCCATTTGTAATGATCTCCGGAAAGCCATGCGTCCGTCATGTCTTTCATATTTATGTTTTGCGCAATTTGCGCCGGAGAAAGATGGCAATGGTAATCATAAATAGGCTCGTTTTTTGCAGCGTCGTACAATTTTCGGGCTGTTTCTGTTTCCAGTAAAAAACCCTCATCCATAAATTCTTTCATGAGCCAATTGTAACAGAACTGCCCTAATGAATGAAGATACAGTGAAAAAATGCCGAAATTCTATACAGATGCCTGCGTTCATATCCTTTAAAAAATCGCTGATTTTTTTCGTGAGTGGTGTTATATGCGCGGCAGGAATGGCTTTTCTTGTCAATTTCCTGCTTTCCGGCCCAAAATTGGGTCCGGTTTACGATTTTTTACTGAGTTTGCGACAACCGCCGCCTGTTTCACAAGAAATTTTAATCATCAATACCGATGAATTTGCCGAAAGCGGCGACATTTTTTCGGCATTAATGACATTGACGGAAATGGAAGCCTCAAATTTGTTTCTGACGGCAAGGGTTTTAGGGACATCCCCCGTTACGGGAACAGAATCCGAAATCCGCAGGCAGTTCTATGATGAATACGCCCTTCTTGGAAGTAATATTCGC
>JAIRUC010000008.1 GCA_031254615.1 Treponema sp.
GAGTCCTTTCAGCTTAATTCTGTTAAGAGAGGAAAAAGCCATTTCCGTCGCGGAGAAAAAAGCCGAAAAACACATCAATACAAATAAAACTACAAGCAGAATGATATTAATAGAGTTTGAATCATCCATAAATATTACAGGCGCCGATCAGAATCGAACTGATGAATAACGGTTTTGCAGACCGCTCCCTTACCACTTGGGTACGGCGCCAATTTCTAGTTTCAATTTGAAGATAATTGATAATGCAAAAAATGTCAAGGCACTTGTCCACGAAGAGCATCACGCAAAGGCGCAAAGACGCTAAGGACGCAAAGTTGTCGTTTGTAATCTTATCGTCTTCAACTTTTCTTTTCTTCATATCTTAATTTTTATAAGAAAGAAAAGAATGATGTAAGGAGCGCAGTTTGGAAACTACGCGTATCCCTTTGCGTCCTTTGCGCCTCCGCGTCCTTTGCGAGAGGTCTTTTCCGAACAATCCTTAGACAACACCTTGATCCAGCATTGCTCCGGCGACTTTTCGGAAGCCGGCGATGTTTGCGCCTACTACAAAGTTGCCCGGTTTGCCGAATTCTTTGGCGGCGTCGTCCATGCTGTGGAAAATGCCGACCATGATGTTTTTCAGTCTGGCGTCTACATCTTCAAACGACCATGAAAGGCGCGCGCTGTTCTGCGACATTTCAAGCCCTGATGTTGCAACTCCGCCCGCGTTTGAGGCTTTGCCCGGGAAGAACGCGACGCCCTTGCCCAGCAGGAATTCCGTAGCATCCAAAGCTGTGGGCATATTCGCGCCTTCGGCGACAACTTTGCATCCGTTAGCTGTCAATTTTTTCGCGTCTTCAAGCAAAAGTTCGTTCTGCGTGGCGCAGGGCAACGCGATATCGCAGGCGATGTCCCACACTCTGCCCTTGCTGACATCGGTATAAACCGCGTCTTTGTGGACTTCGGCGTACTTGGTGAGCCTTTCTCTTTTTACAAGTTTGATGTCCTTTATTGTATCGAGGTTGAGACCCGCATTGTGGCAGATAAAACCGTTGCTGTCCGACATGCTGATAACTGTCGCGCCCAGTGACATTGCCTTCTGCGCCGCGAAAATCGCGACATTGCCGCTGCCCGATATCGCAACTTTCTTTCCTTTAAAGCTGTCGCTGTTTTTGTTCAGGTATTCTTCTACGATATAAACAAGTCCGTAACCTGTGGCTTCGGTTCTCGCAAGACTTCCGCCCCAGCCGATACCCTTTCCGGTCAGCACGCCTTCAAAGGCGTTTACAATGCGCTTGTACTGGCCGTACATGAAGCCGATTTCCCTTCCGCCAACGCCGATGTCTCCGGCGGGAACGTCAGTGTCCGGGCCGATGTGGCGGTACAATTCTGTCATGAAAGACTGGCAGAAACGCATAACTTCGTTATCGCTTTTTCCTTTGGGATCAAAATCCGAACCGCCCTTGCCGCCGCCCATCGGAAGACCGGTCAGGGAGTTTTTAAAAGTCTGCTCAAACCCGAGGAATTTGATAATGCTCAAATTCACGGAAGGGTGAAAGCGCAAACCGCCCTTGTACGGCCCGATTGCAGAATTAAACTGAACGCGGAAACCGCGGTTAACCTGCACCTTGCCCGAATCGTCCACCCACGGGACTTTGAACATAACTACCCGTTCCGGCTCCACCAGCCGTTCAAGAAGACCGGCCTTTTCGTAAGAGCTGTCCTTGTCAACAATGATCCGAAGCGAATCCAAAACTTCTTTTGCCGCCTGTATAAATTCAGGCTGCCCCGCATCTTTTTTTTCGATGCCGGCAATAATATTGTCTATGTAACTCATGTTTCCTCCATAATTATTTATAGCAAAAATGGAGAATTGTTACAACTATGGTAGAATGATGAGAAGACGATATGATTACGAACAACAGCTTAGTGTCTCTGCGAGAGGACTTCTCCCTACCCCGCCAAATATTTCTCCGCCGCGGCAAGTTTAACCACAGTGCAGAAAATTTCCAGCGCTTCGCCAAGTTCGCTCAGCGGCGGACAGGTAGGAGCTATGCGGATGTTTCTGTCTTTTGGGTCAAGGCCGTTCGGGAATGTCGCGCCGGCCGGAGTAAGAACGACACCCGCCTGCGCGCAAAGGGAAACAATTTTTTTCGCGCAACCTTCCGGCGCGTCAAAGCTGACAAAGTAGCCGCCGTCCGGCTTTGTCCATTCGGCAATGCCTAGCCCGTCCAACTCACGGCGCAGAGTATCGTCTACCAGTTTGAACCTTGGGCGCAGAATCGCGGCGTGCTTTTCCATGTGCGCAAAAACGCCGGCTGCGTCTTTGAAAAAACGCGCGTGGCGGAGCTGGTTTATTTTATCCGGGCCTATTGTCTGCGCGGTCAGCCTCTGCCTTATATATTCGCAGTTGGATTTTGAAGAAGCCATACAGGCCACGGACGCGCCGGCAAAACTCACTTTAGAAAATGATGTAAAGACAAGCGGCATATTCGGGTTTCCGGCTTCTTCGCACAGGCGGAGCAGGTTGGGGATTTTTATTTTGGAGCCGCCAAGATCGTGTATCGCGTAGGCGTTATCCCAATAAATACGGAAATCTTCTGCGGCGGGCTTAAGGCGGGCAAAGCGTTTAACAGTCTCGTCGGAATAAACAATGCCTGTCGGGTTGGAAAATTTCGGCACACACCATATTCCCTTGATCATCGGATCTGAGGAAACCGCTTTTTCAATCGCGTCCATGTCGGGGCCGTCTTTTCCAATCGCAATTGGAATCATCTCGATATGGAAATATTTGCAGATGGTAAAATGCCTGTCGTAGCCGGGAGAGGGACACAGGAATTTTACCTGCCCCTGATGCTGCCAAGGAACACCGTCCCTTACGCCGTGCGACATATTTACAGATACATTGTCAAACATTAAAGCAAGCGAGGAGTTGCCGCTTACAATTACTTCATCCGGCGTTATATCCAAAATGTCGGAAAATATTTTTTTCATTTCGGGGATGCCGTCAACTCCGCCGTAATTTCTGCAGTCTGTTCCGTTGGCGGCGGTATAATCGTTAGTCGAAAGACAAGTCATCATTTCATTGCAAAGCGATAACTGTTCATTTGAAGGAACGCCGCGCGTCATGTTGAGTTTTTTGCCTTTTTCGCAGTCTTTATCAAAAGCCTTTTTAAGTTCATCACGAAGCGCAGATAATTCTGTGGCGCTCATTTGTGCATATTGTTTCATGAGAAGAAGTATATACTTTTTATTTATTTTTGGCTATGCCGGATTTTGAGGATTATCTCTTTCCCTTATTTCCGTAATTTTGAGAACCAGACCAATCGTACCGCTTATAATTAGAACAACACCAATAATTAACCAACTCATTTTATTTTTTCCAATGGTATGAAACTTGATGGATCGGCTTCGTAGTCCTTCATGCGTTCATCAATCATAGCGATTTCCTCCGGGCTTGCCGGTTCAATCACCGGCTTCCAGTAGTCATCTGCCAGATATGTTAATAACGGTTTTATTGCCGGCAGACTTTGATCCGGCACAATGTCAATTATGGTATGCAGTTCTTTCCTTAAAACTGTTGCGGTCATCTTTTACCCCCTTTATTCTTTTTATTATACACCTGCCCTCTCGGATCAATATGGGTAACATAAATACCATCATCTCTATATCGGAATAATGCCCGATAGCTGCCTATTTTTAATCGAAAATACCCTTTCACCCCTGTTACTGGTATTATATCTCCTTCAGGAGGTTCTTTTTCCAAACCTTGCAGTGCAGTTTTAATACGATCTTTGTCAATTTCATTAAGCCGTTCAAGATATTTACCGGCAATAGGATGTACCGATACTTTCATTACTATATTTTCTTCATTTTTTTGGTGGATGTCAAGTTTATTTCAAAGTTAAAGAGCAAGATGTTCTCCTCGAACTCACTTCAATGGGAATGATTCAAAACCGGCGGCGCGGAGTTCGGCGATTGTGCGGTTGGTGTCAGTTCCTGCGAGAACTGTTACCGCCCACATTTCATTGCGCTTTTCAAGTGAGGGGGAAAATCCCGCTGCTTTGAGATTTGCCATTTGCTTGTC
>JAIRUC010000098.1 GCA_031254615.1 Treponema sp.
TTGATGAACTGGAATTGCTGACCAATTACTGGCAAAAAGACGCTCCAAACATATCGTTTTTGTTATTTTCTGATTTTGTAGGAATAACGGAAGCCCACGAAGGAAAAATGTTACGTGAAAAAGAAAAACAATTATTTGAACAGTTAGGCGTATATGACGATGAATTCAAAGCGGCAATATATCCCAATGAAACAAGGGAACAGCAGTTGAAAGAAGACAACTACCAATGGGAACAAGACAGCGAACTGGGCTGGATTTTTACCAGCCCTGATTACCCATGTTATTCATTGCGGAACAAAGCGCATATTGGGAGCGATTGCGGGGCGTTTCCGTTTGAAGAGTGGAGTAAAATGATGAATGAGGTAAAAATGTATGCTTGAAGATTTGTAACAACATGCGCTGACAGGCTGTTTTATCTGTTTCCAATTATTATTTCCCAAAAAAAGATTTTTTATTCTCCCAGAGGCAAGCGCCATGCATATACGAGCCATATATATATGTGCAGTTGTTGATATTTGTTCAACAACTTTTGGGAATTTGTTCCTTTTGGGGGCGGGTTTCCGTATTGGAGGATATATGGCGAAAGAAAAAGACTCGAATCTTCACTGGCACCCGGCGTTTGTCGAGGCTCTTGGGATAGAGCTAAAGGAATATTCGGATAAAATTGAGATTTTGCCGGAGTTTCAGTTGACGACAGAACCTTTAAGAATCGACTGTGTTGTAATTAAGAAAACAAAGGATCTGGTTATCAAGAAAAACTTTGCGGCGATTTTCAGGGAATGGAACATACTGGAATACAAAAATCCAAGGGATCATGTTTCTGTCAATGATTTTCACAAGGTTTACGCTTATGCCTGCCTGTATTCGGTTTTAAATAAAATACCTGTGGATAATATTTCAATTTCATTTATAGAAAGCCGGCATCCCAAAAAACTGATTGATTTTTTGGAAAGGGTAAGGCATTACACAGTTGAAAAAAACGATACGGGGATATATACTATTAATGGTGATGTTTTTGCGATGCAGATAATCGACAGCCGTTATTTATCTGACAGCGATAACCTGTGGCTAAAAAATCTGCACTGTAAACATGACCGAAACACAGCAGCTAAATTATACATCGAAATAAATAAAGATGATAATGCGGGAAGACTTAGAGCGTATATTGACGTAGTAAGCCGCGCAAATCCCAAGGCATTTAAGGAGGTATTGAATATGAGAGCGCCAACATTAATGGAATTAGTAGAAGAAACAGAAGTAGGCAAAGAATGGAAGAAAGAACTTGAGGTAAAAGGCAGAGCAGAAGGTGAGGCAAAAGGCAAAGCTGAAGTCGCGCGGAATTTGAAATCTATTGGTATATCGAATGATTTGATTTCTCAGTCTACCGGGCTTTCTCTTTCTGAGATTAATATGCTGTAAAAAAATGAAAAATGTATGCTTGAAGATTTTTCTGTGTTAAATGAAATCGCTTTTTGATAAACGCCGGACTGCGGAAAGCCCTTACGTGGGCTAAGCGGTCGTTTGACTTTGTCTACGCATGCTTTGGCATGGCATGGTTTGCGATCCAAACGCCGAGGCCCACGTAAGGGCTTTCCGCAGTTTCGGCAATGAGAAATACATTTGTAGAGTCTGTGGGCATACATTTCCTAGGGAGTGGGGATAAATGGTAGGAAATATGTTACATGTGCCTGTACGTTAGGTAGCGTACCAATGTCAGCTAACGACACTATGAAAAAGTAGTGCCTGACACTCTGCGTGACCTCCGCCGGCATAACCGAAATCGGCTCAAGGGCGTTTATGAACTGCAAAGAATTGGTTGACATAAAAATACCCGCCAACGCTATTGTTGGAGAGAGGGCGTTTTTTGGGTGCAAGAAGTTGAAGAAAAAATGAAAGGAGTGTAACTAATGACTACAAAAGTATATTTCATCAGACACTCAAAACCTGATTTTTCCGTAAAAGAAGATTTGATAAGGCCATTATCAGTTGAAGGCATAGAAAAATCAAAAAAGTTGGTAAAATTATTTTCGGAAATAAAAATAGATTTTATTTATTCAAGTCCGTATAAAAGAGCAATACAAACAATAACGCCTATAGCCGAAAACAAAGACATCAATATTGAAATTATTAATGATTTCCGCGAAAGAAAAATGAGTGATAATTGGATTGATAATTTTGATGGATTCTGCAAAAACCAATGGAATGATTTTTCGTATAAATTAATCGACGGAGAATCGTTACTTGAAACGCAAAAAAGAAACATAGAAGAATTGAATAAAATATTATTGAAAGATAAAGGGAAAACAATAATAATCGGAACACACGGTACGGCATTATCAACAATAATAAATTATTACGACAAAACATTTAACCATGAAAATTTTATGCAAATTGTAGACATAATGCCATATATAATAAAAATGGAATTCAATAATAATGAATATTTAGAAAGAGATGAAATAGACACGAATTAATTTCACCTAAAGTATTTTTTCCTATAACTGCGCGTCATTCAGGTTTCGGTTTAATTTTTCCAGATCAAACTGACCGGGAACAAAATCAGAGCCTAATTCGCTTTGTGCGGATTGTTTTTCGGCATTGCCGCCGGCTTCCAGAAAGTAAACTAACTTGGTAAAGTGGCGGGGGCCATCCAATTCTTCGGGAGGGGCGGCGCCGTCTCCGGCGACAAAACGGGCGGCTTCGTTATTTGCAGGCTGATACGAAGACATAATCATAATTTTTATTACCCACTTTGGGCCGTATTCGTAAATAATTTCTTTTTTTCCGTGAAAATCAATGTCACCTAACTTAATCGTATCATGCAGATATTCTTTGCCGCCTTCCGGAGTTTCGCAGTAAAAACGGAAACGAAGCAGCCCTTTCCAGTCCATGCTAATCTGAATAAGTTTGTGAAGCTGTGCCATGGTATATTCGTGGGTAATTATCGCGCGCCGCCAGACATCAAGCCCGGTGATACTGATCTGTATCATTCTGAATAACGGCCCTGCCTTCCTGCCCCCATGAATAACCGTAAGGTTGCTCCTTCTAAAATTATCCATCGCGTTATTGATAAGTTCTTTTATATCGCTGTAAGTTTCGACCATGCTGTCCAATGAATTGTCCATTGCGATAACATCCGATTCAAGAGGCGAATCGTCAAAAATAAGGTCTTCCAGCAGAGCTGCGGCGTGTCCCTGAATCTGCGAAAGTACGATAAATGTATGACGCGGCAGCCACGCCGCTTCAATTTCGCCTTTCTGAAGCCTTGCCGAAAGATCGATAACCGCTGTGTGCAATTCCGCAACACGCTGCCTTACGGGCCCTGTTGTCTGATCCAAAAATAGCGAATAACCTTTATAAAAATCATCCATCCTGTCGGAAAGATAATCGGCAAAATAATCCCATTCAATTTCTTCAATTTGCACTACGGGTGGGATAATACGGTTAATTACTTCATCAATTTGCGTTTCATTGCGAAAAAACGCATCCTTTATATAAGAAAGGATCACATATTCGGAAATGGGAATATTTCTTTTGTATAACAGCTCTTCAATAAAAGTTCTGTCCGGGGGAACAGTGTAATTTTGAAGGTTCTTAAAGTCGGGGATTTCCTTGCCCGCGTACCAAAAGCGGGTTTCTATGCCGTAAGGCACTGTCTCTATGCTGTCCGTTTTTTCATAAATAAATTCTTCCAGTGAATAAGCCGGGACTTCTCTCATTCTTTTGCCGCCGTACCAATAGGCAAACGAAACCTGTTCTTCCGTACCCATTCCGGGGCCCAGTACGGCAAAACTTTTTTCAAAGCCGCTCTCAGCGGCTTCGACCCATTTGTGCAAATCGGCGCGGGACCATTCGTCTTTCCCGGCTTTTTCAAGCTCAAAGCGGCATTGCTTCCAATCCGTTATGCGCACTACAAAACGGTCGCCCGGCACAAAAGCGCTTTCGCGGTATATACTGCGCATGTCCAGAGTATGTATCGAAACTTCAGGCGGG